>JAHEBB010000661.1 GCA_024642575.1 Trueperaceae bacterium
ATTCTGATCAGCCTGAAATGGAAACGACATCTCTTAAAGAAAAAGATATGACTGTGACACAAAGCCAGATAAACGCTGCATTGCTACTAATGATAAAGCAGCAGCACAATAAAATTGCTAGTTTAGAACGGCGCTTAAATAAAATCTTAGAAGAGGATAAGTGAAAGGTTATTTTCGCACTTAGGCAGAGAAGTAAGGTGTCAAATTTCTTTTAAATGCAGGGTTATTAATTTGATATTGTTGTGCGAAAATGAAAATGCCTAAAGTATTTTTAACAGGAGGAAGCGGTAGATTAGGGACTGAGCTTAGAAAAGAGCTTGATAATTTTTCTGCTCCCTCGAGCGCTGAGCTCAATATAAGTAACTATGATGATGTTTTAGTTTATATTAAGAAACACCAACCCGAACTCATCATTCACACAGCTGCTTATACGAATGTATCTGGAGCAGAAACGGATAGAACTCAGTGTTGGCAAACCAATGTGCTTGGAACAGAGAATTTAGTTAAAGTAGCTAACCTACTCAAGATTAAACTCATTCATATTTCAACGGATTATGTTTTTTGGGGGGATAAGGGGATGTATAAAGAAGAGGATATTCCTGGCCCTACCCGAAATTACTATGCCCTAACAAAGCTTATCGCTGAATCAGTTGCTAGCCTAGCAACTGAGCATTTGATCATAAGAACGAGTTTTAGACCAAGAGAGTGGCCTTATCCTACAGCCTTTGAAGATATTTATACCTCTCAAGATTATGTTGATATTATTGCTCCAGATATTCTGTTAGCGATAAAACATCATGAACAAATTCCTTTTTCTATGCTTCATATTGCTACCGAGAGAAAATCAGTTTACGAATTGGCGAAGAGACGAAAGCCAGATGTACAAAAGGGTAGTAAACAGACAGCTAATGTGAGCTTACCTGATGATATTTCTCTAGATATTTCTCGTTGGCAGAGTCTCAAGAAAGGTTTTTGTGAGTGATATGTTTGAACCTCAGGCCATTCCAGAAGTTATTCTGGTAAAACCCAGAATCTTTAGAGATGATAGAGGCTTTTTTTCTGAATCCTATAAACAATCTGTTTACCTACAAGGTGGAATTAAAGAAAGCTTTGTACAGGATAATCGCTCACGCTCGAGCCTTCACACACTGCGTGGACTTCACTACCAAAAATTTCCCCAACCTCAGGGAAAACTAGTCTCTGTTGTAAGAGGAGAAATTTTAGATGTCGCTGTTGATATTCGGAAAGGTTCGCCGAGCTATGGTCATTGGGTAAGTGCGCTCTTAAATGAAGAAAATCAGCATCAACTTTATGTTCCTGTAGGTTTTGCTCATGGCTTTTGTGTACTCAGTGACATAGCTGATGTAAGTTATAAAACAACAGCAGAATACTCGCCAGAGCATGATAGGGGTATTTTATGGAATGATCCAGCATTGGCAATTGATTGGCGAATTTCCAAGCCCCTCTTATCCCCAAAAGACCAGAAGCAACCCTTACTTGAAGATGCTGATAATAACTTTCTATTTGGAGATCTATAATGTCAAAAACCATAATCGTTACAGGTGGAGCAGGTTTTATTGGCTCAGCTTTGGTGAGATACCTGATTGAACATAGCCAGCATAAGGTTATTAATCTTGATAAATTGACCTATGCAGGTAATCTCGAGTCACTAAAATCAGTTGCCAGTCACCCGCGTTATTTGTTTGAGCAAGCAGATATTTGTGGTTCAGAAGCTATGCAAAAATTGTTTGACAAGCATAAACCTGATGCTATTTTGCATCTAGCCGCTGAATCTCATGTTGATCGTTCAATTGACGGACCAGGCACATTTGTTCAAACCAATGTTTTTGGAACCTTTACCCTTTTAGATACGGCTAGAAAATATTTTGCCAAGTTGAGTTCGGAAAAGCAAAAAGAATTTCGTTTTTTACATGTCTCAACAGATGAGGTGTACGGTTCCTTAGGCGAAACAGGCTACTTTCACGAAACAACAGCGTACGACCCTCGCTCACCGTACTCAGCGAGCAAAGCCGCTTCTGATCATTTGGCAAAGGCTTGGTACCATACTTATGGTTTACCTGTGATTGTAACCAACTGCTCAAATAACTATGGCCCCTATCAATTTCCTGAAAAACTGGTTCCTACTGTCATTCTAAAAGCGCTGGCTGGTGAAGCCATTCCTGTTTATGGCGATGGAGGAGCAATTAGGGATTGGCTTTATGTAGATGATCATGTAAAGGGGATCCTGGCAGCCCTTGAAAAGGGTAAGTTAGGTGAAACCTATAATATCGGGACAAATAACGAAAAGAATACCGTTGAAATGGTGACAGCTATTTGTAAACTTCTGGATGATCTTGTTAAAGAACCTAAAGTCAAGAACCATGTTGATTTACTGAGCTTTGTTAAAGATCGCCCTGGACATGATAGGCGTTATGCTATAGATGCGAATAAAATAAAAACTGAGCTTGGCTGGCAACCCGAGGAAAGTTTTGTTACTGGTTTGCGAAAAACGGTTAGCTGGTATCTCGAAAACAAAAGTTGGTGCGAAAATGTTTTAGATGGCAGCTATCAATTAGAGAGACAGGGTACTGTTTAGAATAGCTCCCCTAAACTAAAGGAAAAAGGAGGCGCTGATTTTTAGGATCATGCGCCTCTACTTTTAGGTTGTTGAAAAAAGTTGGCAATTGAGAAGGGGAAATTATTTGCTAGTGTTGAAGATAGTGATAATGTTTTCCTCAGATAAGGCTTTGTCGTAAATTCGCACATC
>JAHEBB010000662.1 GCA_024642575.1 Trueperaceae bacterium
ATTGAGGTATATACTGACATGTGCAAGTGCGGCGTTTTAGATTTTTCACTCTCTTGATAGTTGCTGCCATGATGCTGAGCACAGCATTGGGTCAAATTGCCGTTCCAACCTTTGGTACCAGAGGCACCATTGATGATGTTTTTTTGCAATCTTTTATGACTCAGTTTCGTCGTCAGATATCTTTGGAACTTGAGTTTGAAGTCAATAACGCTGAAGTTATAACGCAAGGGGTAGCAGGTAGCCTGCAAGCTGAAATGGCATTTTTAATTACCGATGTCATGAAGCAACGTTATGCCATTACGGGAGAGCTAAGTCAGGAAGACAGGTTGCAAGGCAAAGCTCCCTATTCTGTACGAATTTTGATTGTAGACAGTCAAGAACGGCGAAGCTCAGATATTATCAGTCTGCCTTTAAGTGAAGCAAGTGTGCCAGAAGTTGTGCAAAACCTAGCGGGTCAAGTATCCCTGTTTATTACACCTACGCTATCCCCAGAGGAGGGTACCGCAGCTTTATTTGTCGTAACTGAACCTTTGTATGCTGACATTCTTATTGATGGGGTAAAGGTAGCAGAAACACCTTTAAAAGATGCCCTTATGCTTAAACCTGGGCCTTATGAAGTTGAAGTGCGCAAAGAAGGCTTTATCCCCAATTCGCGTCTTGTTACTTTGCAAGACCGCAAAGAAATGATGGAGCGCTTTACCCTAACACCCTTGGTCGGTGGGAGCATTCAGTTAAAAAGCCAGCCCGATGCCAATGTATTGCTTGATGGTGTAGCCGTGGGTAAAACGCCACTAACACTCCAGGCTTTGCCCGGCAACCACAGTCTAATCATGGAGCGTCCAGGGTTTCAACCAAGTAGTTTTAATGTTCGGGTGGAAAATTATAGAGTTAGTCGGGTTAACCAAACGCTCGAGCCACTTTCTGATGTGGTATTTTTCTGGGAAGCTTTTCCAAGTGAGCTGGTATTTATAAATGGGGTTTTGCAGACCAGAGATTATCAAGATAATCTAGAGCCAGGTTCCTATCAGATTGATTTGCGCTCGGGAGGGGAGAAGCGAAGCTTTACCGTTACCATTGCCGTTAAAGGCGCTTACAGACTAGATTTCTCCTTATCGCGCGCGGTTAGGCTTGAGTAACTTGAACCAAAGGTAATAGTCATTTAGCTTGGCATAAATTGGCAATGTCAACTCATCAATTAGGCAGCTCAAAGCTATACATCACATTAATTAAACCAATAAGTTGCTCAGCCTCAGTACTAAGGCCTAAAGCCAAATGCAGGTTTCCGTAATCTAAGGCTTGATCAATATAGGTAAGGGCTTTCAGATAGCTGTCATCAATAAGATAAGGCTCGAGATAAGCATCAAGACCCAAGGTAGTTTTGCTGTCGTCCAAACGTTCATTTAGCTTAAGCTTTAAACCGGGCCAAATACCCTTTGTGCCAGCTCCCAGCCAGATTTCGCCTTGGATATCGGGCCAATCAGAGCGGTTCACATTGTAGGCAAATCCTGCGGCTCCGTAGCCGCTACCAAGCCCGGGTGAGCCGTAGATCTTGGCAAGAATGGCCCCATCATCGCGCTCGAGCATTTTTATCAGGTTGTAGCTTGCACTTATCTCCCCGCCAAAACCATCCTCAGAAAGATAAATTAAGTCAAGATCGCCATCGATAATGGTTGTTCGGTCAAGGCGATAACGCGCGGTAACGTCTAGCTCGAGCCCAAGCTGCTCGTTAAATCTAAGGGTTTGCTGCCCAAAGGCAGTTTCTGCCTGAAATAAGCCGATGGAGCTATTAAAGACTCGAGCCTCGACAGAACCTGCAATAGGACCAATCACACCCTGCGCACTCGCCCTAGTGTGAAAACGTCCATCCGTCAAAAGATCGGCTTGACCCGAGAACGTTAAATTTCCGAGGGGGCCAAATGAATTACTGTAATTAACGCCAAACCCAAGCTCGACGGGTCCGCTCACGCCTCCTGCAAGTCGCGCATTAAGCTTAACCCCCTCAAGATTTAGGTTGGAAACAGAAACCTCAGGTTCGATAAGACCACTAAAGGTGCTGGAGGTACCTATGCCAAACGTCTGAGCAGCAGTGTAACCAGTCACGAATATGAGAAGAAAAAGGATTGACAACAGTTTCACATTTACAACTTACCGCAGAACGACCAAAAGAGCACGAATATGCTCAACATGTAAGCTTTTTTAAAGATTAAATGCCACCAATGCTTTTAAGAATTTGCCGACCTTGCATAAACATTCATCCCACAAATAAGGAAAAGGGCTTGTTGCACTTCTAATTAAGCCAGTAAATCTATATTTGGGTGACTGGTGAATTTTCAGAAAACCCATTAGGTTGAAGTGGACTTTTTCTGTAAACCTTTCAGAGCTAAAACTACTTAAAGTGTAAGAGTGTACTAAAAAATACTAGTATCTAAGCTTGACTTGTTAAGCTTTAGACTAGCAAGAGCTTGCTTTTGTTGTTAAACTCTGCACGATTATGAATATCCCGAAAACCTGTCAGGTTCAAGTTCAAAAGGGTTAAGGGATAGTTGAAAAGTTAAGCCTATAGGAGACCCATGAACATTCTAGGACGATTAACGGTATTGCCGAATTTACCTGAATCTATACTTCGCTTGAATGAACTTGCTTACAATCTTTACTGGACCTGGAGTCAGGAATCTCGAGCCTTATTTCGAGATCTCGAGCCTCAGCTCTGGGAAAGTGTTGGGCATAACCCAGTTCAACTGTTAAGAGATATTTCTCAAGAAAGAC
>JAHEBB010000663.1 GCA_024642575.1 Trueperaceae bacterium
GTAAAACGCCAAAATGAGTTGGCTGAATGCCTTTTCGGTCAACCAGACAGGCAACCTCTACTACACCGTTTTGGGGCAAGTTAGTGATTAAGCCTGTGTTTCCAACGTTTCCATAAATAACGGTTGGCTTAGCTGTTTCCATAGCTTCAATGATATAAGAAGCGTACTCAGGGCCACGCTGTAATTCGTAGCTTTCTTTACCCGCCATAATATTACGCAATTCTTGCAAGGCTTCTTCGCGCCAGTTAGGCCAGTTATTGGCGTAAAAGCCACTCTCACCCAAATACTCGGGGCGCATGTATTTTTTAATCAGGTCAGGGCGTTTACGAAAATAAGGCGTGTACTCTGAGGTATGCCCGCTAGATTCGGTAACAAAAGCACCCAAATGCTTCATCTTTTCAAAACGTACGGGGTCTTTTTCGTAGAGTTCGGGGTGGGTTTTAAGCCTCTCTTTTAAAACGGGATACTGATCTTCGCCATCACGCTCGAGCTTGGTTATCCAGGCTAAGTGGTTAATCCCTGCGCCTTGCCAGTCAAGTTCTTCATAAGGCACATCTAAGTACTCAGCAAGCTGATGCGTGGTGTGCTGTATCGAGTGACATAGCCCAACTATAGGCAAATTTGACGCGCGTAAACCCGTTAAAACGGTCAGCGACATGGGGTTGGTGTAATTCATAACAAGCGCTTTGGGCGCTAATCGCTCTATGTCTTTTAGAATCTCGAGCCAAGCGGGTAGCGTTCGCAACGCCTTAAATAATCCCCCAGGGCCAATCGTGTCACCAATGCACTGGTCAACCCCGTACTTTAACGGGATGTCATAGTCATGACGCACATTGGCAAGACCTGCCACTTCAATAGAGTTCACCACATAGTCTGTGCCAGCAAGCACCTTTTTTCTATCTGTCGAGGCTTCTACTGACCACTTGCGGCCACTCTTTTGAATAAGCCACTCAGCCATCTTCTGAGCAACCTCGAGCCGACCCTCATCGATATCAACAAGTGCAAACTCGCCTGTTTCTAATGCGGGCGTAGAGAGGATATCTTTCATAATTTCGGCAGCAAAGACAGCACTTCCTGCCCCAATAATGGTTACTTTTGGCATAAAAACTCCTTAATAAAGCTTTGGCAAAAATCTCTAGTGGATGGTCAAAATGGCAGCCAAACCTACATCTACTTTTATTTGAATAGTGTCTCCGATTCGCGTTGTTACTAAGCGCCTAGGTTCACCCATAAAAGGCAGCACCGAAACACTCGGCGTTTCACCTTGCCAGCCAAATTGCAACGTGACTTTGCCGCGCTCTGGCAAGAAATCTTCATTTAAAACCGAGTCAAACAGTCTTATTTGAAAGGCGTCCCCCTGCTTAAAGGTTTCTAGATAAAGGCCTTTGCCATCATTATCGCCCTCTTCTAAAACCACAAAACGAGCCGGGGTGGTTTTAAGCTGCTTAAGCGCATCTGCGACACTGACAGGTTCTTCTGGCGGACTCAGGCGTTCTTCACCCCAGGCACTTTGGCTGAGGGAATCCCCTAGTAAAATCAGCTCTCCCTGATAGTTTGCCAGTGCTTCTTTTAGGTCATCGGTCTGGTAAATCACATCAGGCAAAATCAGATAAGGAAAGTCTTGAATACGCTGCAAATTGGGCTCGGTAATTACCACATAAGGAATGCCAACTCGGTCAAGCGCATGCTGCATATCAAGTAGGCTCGAGAGATTAGAGCCAAAACTTAAATCGCGACTATGGTTACTGTAAAGCAGAGCGACTTCGGCGCTTGGTTGCGCACCGTTTAGCTTGTCTTGGTACGTTTTTACCCAAGCTAATAAGGATTGTCGCCACTCGAGCCCCGCAGATTCATCAAGCATCGTAGGCGCTTTGGTTTCCCAAAAAGATAAATGATGCATATAGGTAATGGCTGCCATGGCTTTAGAGTCTGCCGCTTCCGTTGCGTAACAAAGACACCAGTTATTTCGGTTCATTCCCTGATACCACTTGTACACATCTCGTGTATGTTGCCAATCAGACTGATCGTAGGCAATAGCGCCGCCTTCGTCTTGCTTGTGACCATATTCATGTGCCGCAATATCAAGCGCAGCATCTGCTTTTGAGGTGTCATAACCCGTTGAGAGAATGCCGTCATTTGAACTGGCAGGCCACTCCTCGACAATCATCTGGGTCTGAGGGTTTTTGGCTTTAATTCGGGTGTTCATTTCGGCAAAGTAGTCCTGCCAGACCTGATTACGCCAGGCAAGCCAGTGATAAAATGCAGAGCCATCTTCGCTTAAATTATAGGGCAAGTCATAGCCTGTAGCTTCTTTAAAAGCTGTAGCACTTATGCCACTAAAATCTGCCCAGCGATTGTCAAAAATAAAGTAATAAGGTACATCTACAAAAATGCCATCTGCGCCCAGTTCGGCTACTTTTTCGGCTCGAGTCATGATTGCTTCGCGGTATTCAGGAGCTAAAGGGTTAGCCCAAGCATCACCTGTATCTGGCCCTAACCAGAAGGCTTCCACTTCGCCAGGCAAAAAGGCCATTGGGTCACCAAACTGGTCAACTTGCATCCAGTCGGGGTGAACTTTATCAATCGACTGCTCGGGGCGGCTCGAGTAGTTTAGCGTTTCAATTTCTGAACCACTAAAGTAAAAAAATACTTTAATACTGTGCCTATGCGCCTCATCAACAATCGCCTCAACCAAAGGGTAATAACTCTGAGCTGGGTCATGGTAGAAATTATCGGCAAAATTGGTAATGCCCGTATCAGCGT
>JAHEBB010000176.1 GCA_024642575.1 Trueperaceae bacterium
GGTGTGACCCGCAGTTCTGAGGGTTAGTAAAATTTGCCCTCTGTGGTGTGCATCATGGGTAATCATATGGATAAGGAAAAGATCTAGGGAGGCGTAAGGTAAAGTTCCTTTGTTAGGGGCATGTTTAGCAGCTTCAAAGAGGGTTTGACTGGTTTGGCCAAAAACGGCTTTGATTTTCTCTATGCTTTTTTCAGCGATAAAGGTTCCTTCTATTTTCTGATAGAGGTCTGGCAAACTTTCTACTTTTTCTTTGTTGAAATGCGTTCCCCACCACTTCTTGCTGCCTGCCATATGGGCAAGGTAACCTGCGACGGTCCAGTTTTTGTCAGGGGTTTGAGCGCTAAGCATCTCAGGTGTCAGGTGCTCGAGCAGCACCTTATTCATTTCATCGTTGATCTTCCAGGCTTCTTTAACCAAAGGGCTAATGTTCATGTTGTTCTCCCTCAGGTTTTAGAAGCTCAGAAGCGGCGATGGCATTGGCTGAGCTAGGCTTACCTGTTACTGCGCGACGGTGATAATCAATTTGCCCAAGATGATAGGCCAAATGACTGAGAAACTGGAGAAGGGTGAGCCTAGTCGAGAATTCTACGTCGGCAAATTGGACAGGGAAAACCTGCTTTAAATTGTCCTCGGTTAAATTGGCAAAAGCTGCCTGCACACCTTGTCTAGCATTTACTAACTCCTGTTGGATTTCGCTGCGAGGCACGTCACGACGGCTAAACTCTGCCTCGCGGTTGCGCACGTAACCTGTTTTGCCCAAGGTCGCACCAAAAAAATATTGCAGGCTGCCTGCCATATGTATCAGCAGCGTTCCTCCACTGTTGGGCAGACCTGGTAATTCTTTCCAAACGCTCGAGTCATCGGGGTATAGATCAAGTTCACGCTTTAAGGTGTCAATTTCGCGCAGGTAAAGTTGTTTTAAGTCTTCGAGTAACATGCTCAGCCTATCGAATGCAAACCGACTTTATTGCCTTCGCTATCTTCAAAAAACGCCATAAAACCATTTTTACCAATGCTGGTTTTCTGCTGAAGAATTTTGCCGCCAGCAGCTTCCACACGGTTGAGCACTTTAGCTAAATCATTGCCGCCATTTAAGTAGACCAGACTACCTGCGCTGCTTGGTGTATAGCCATCGCCCTGTAAGAGTGCGCCATCTACCCCACCTTGACTAGGAAACATAGCCATTTGATAGCCAGGCATAGCTGGGTCAGCTTTGAGGCTTATTTCAAAAATACTGCCATAAAATTTGCTAGCCCGCTTCATGTCACTAACAGGAATCTCAAACCAGTTAACCATGTTTCCCATACAATCCTCCAATGGCTTGATTAAAACCATATACCTTATTTATTAAGGTATTCATAGTGTAAACCAAACTACAATAAAGGTCAAGATTAAGGTTTGATAAATAGTGCTTTAACTTCCCAGTGTGGGGTGGTCATCTTTCCAGAACACGGGTAACCTTGATAAATACCAGGTTTTTCCCATCGTATTTGTTCCTTGATAAAACAAATGCATAGAGCCGTCGGTATCGGTAAACAAAAAGGGATGACCCGATTCATGAGCATTCCAGGCATCTGGTGTACCATTCTTTAAAATCGGCTCATCATAAAGTCTTTGCCAGTTAAGCCCATCGTCACTTACAGCAACCCCGATTTGCTGGGGCTTACAATTGTAAGCGCCGCCATAAAACATGTAAAAACGACCATCATGTTGGCATAGAGCTGGGGCTTCGATGCATTCTTGCTCCCAGGCAAGTTCAGGTTTTAGGATAGGTGCGTTACAGGTTTGTATCCAGCTATTAACCCCAAAGTCAGACTCGAGCGGAGCCTCTGCTACACCCAACATCTGGATTTTAAAGTCAGGGTCTCGAGTCGCAAAATAGAGCAGTAATTTATCATCTTTGATAGTTACATCGGCGTCAATAGCTCTGCCACAATTCCAGTCGCCTGTGGGTCGAAAAATGGGGTTTTCCGGATTGCGCGTAAAGCTAATGCCATCTTCTGAGTAAGCGTGACAAAGAGCGTCTTTAGCGCCATTGCCATAGGTCTGGTAAAACAGATGAACTTTATCGTTTAAAACAATAGCACCTGGAGCACAAAAGCCCTTAGCCTCACAAGCCTGAACAACCGCTAGTTCGCCGACTTTTTGCCAGTTGTCCAAATCCTGACTTTCAGCAATGCCAATACGCCAGCCATCGTTTGCACGACCATCTTCAAAAGGAGGTAGCGAACAGTAAAGCAAATAGCGACCTTTAAAGGTTACGACAGCTGGATCTTTGGAAAAAGGTCGCCCGCGTGAGGTATCTGCAAAGTTCATAGGCTCGAGCTTAGCATTTGTCTTTTTAAAATAGACGCTTTCGCCGATTTTATGACTTACGTTTTTACAACCCAGTATCAACCGTTTTACTGCTGAAATATCGAAATCGTGAAACTTTAATAGATGCCTTTAAGCTCCCAGATGGTTAAGCTTTTTAGCAAGGTTTCGCCGCCTTCAGACTCGAGCCTGAGCTTAAGCTTAGAATTTTCTTTTAGATAAACGCGGCTACTTAGTGAATACTGCTGATTAAAGATAAGCTCAATAACCGAGTGGTCAAAATAAAAATGTAAATCACAAGTGTCACAGGATTGAATGTCTAAAGAGTGAATGGGCTCATGATTGTTTGTTTGTAAATGTGCCTGAGATTTATCTAGGCTTAGGCTCGAGTTTTGCCAGTCAAGAACAAGCTTAATACCTTCCTCGTGCTCGGTTTCAATCATCAGAGTAATGCATGTGGCGTCAGACTTACTTAGTTTTAGGACGAGCTCAAACGCTTGGGGGAAATTGCCTAGCTCGAGCGTCGTTACGCTTTGCTTTTCCCAACTACGGCACTTAGTTCTTAAAACGTCTAGTTCGCTGACAAAAGCTTGGTTTAGTATGCCCCTGTCACCTATGCTTAGTTCGCGGGGTAAAGACATGACACCTGACCAACCAGACTCGAGCTGCTGTTCCTGACTGCGCTGTTCTTGTAACCAGCCCCAAATCAAACGTCTATCCTGATTATCTTTAATCGCTAAGGGCGCATAAAAGCAGCGCATTCCCCAATCGAATCTTTGGCGCTTTTCTGGGTAAAAGCGCTTGTTTTTATAGCTGCCTATAAAAGCGACAGGGTACATGAGCACATGATCATGCCAGCGCGAAATAATCAGCACATGTTTATTGCCAAGGGCAAAAAAGTTTGGGCATTCCCAGATTTTTCCCATATCGGCGCATAAATCTCTGGCATCTTGCGGAACCAAAGGGTGCAAATACGTCCAGTTTGCTAAGTCCTTCGACTCATAAAGTAAAACCTCGCCCTTACCTTCAACCGAGGTGCCAATCACCTGATACCAGATGCCATCTTCTTGCCAGACATAAGGGTCACGGTAATCATTATGATTGCCAATAACATCTTTAGGTGCTTTAACAATTGGATTGTTTGGGTCTTTTTGCCAGTTAATTAGGCTTTCGTCACTGGTCGCGCTGCAGGTAGCTTGAATGCCGTTTTTTACGCCTGTGTAAAAAAGTGTAGGGATACCTTCATTATTTACCATACTGCCTGACCAGCAGCCGCCATCATCGGCAGGTTCCCTATCAGGACTTAGCGCAATGGGTAAATCTTGCCAGTGGGCCAAGTCATCACTTACGGCGTGACCCCAGTAAGGCGGCCCCCATTTGGCTTCATGCGGGTTGTACTGATAGAACATATGGTACTGCCCTTGCCAGTGGATGATGCCATTGGGGTCATTCATCCAGCCTTGAGGGGCTAAAAAGTGATAGCTCGGTCGCTGATGATCCTTTGCTAAGGCTTCCCGTTGGTTTTTAGGTGAAGCTGTTAATGAGTATTTTATCGTTGGAGTCATATCAACATCCTTATTGGGCGTTAGGTCAAGCTTATAAAGGAGGGCATGGAGCGTAGGTGAGATTTTCCATGCCCTTGAGTAAAAGGAATAAGCAAAGTGAAATTTGGGTTTTCAGCAGGCGGCATCAAGCATTGTCTGCCTGGGGAAGCTTCTCAAAAGGTCTAAAAACCTTCCAAAGCATAAACACTTAAAGACTTAAGGGTCAGAGAGCCGCCTTGGGCAAAAAGCTCAAGCTCGTTTGCACCTTCAATGGGGAAAATTTGCTCTGACATCACCACAAGGCCGTCATTGGCAAATATTTCCACGGAAGCTTTATCAAGAATAATGTTGAGCTTAATCGTGCCATCTTCTTGAGGCGCTAAGTCAGCCATATGATTTAAACTAAAATCTTTATGAAACTCAGTTAAGCCAGATTCGGCGCGTCCAAAAAAAAGTTTTCTGGCTTTCATACTGTACCCAAGTGTGGTTTTTGTTTTATCTCCGACACGTAGATTCAGAGTAATTTTGTCAATAAGGGGGTCAACTTGAAACTCGAGCCTAATCTCAAAGCTTTCGCCTGAAATACCCTCAAGTAAGTTTTGACCTTCGCTGATTTGCAAGTTTTCCCAGTGCCTTAGTTGAGTGCGCAGAGACTCGAGCTCTTTGATAGGGTTTTGCACCAAACGGATGCCTTCAGGGGTTTGTCTTAAAGAAAGCTCTCTAGGCAGGTTCATTGACCCCCGAAAGATGCCCGTTGGAAGTGCTTGCGCGTAGGCCCAATTATTCATCCAGCCTATCCAGATACGACGACTTTCAACATCACTCCAGGACTGACCTGCATAAAAATCAGCGCCGTAATCTGCCCAAAGAACCTGTTTTTTATCATTCTCATTGGTAAAGGTTTGGCCATCAAATTGCCCAACAAAATACTGCTGGCCCGAACCACCTGCGGGGGCGCAGCCCCCAATACCTACGGTCAAAACCCAACGAGACTCAGCGCTATTATCAAGCTTTAGTTCAAATAAATCAGGCGTTTCCCAAACGCCACAAGTCGCACCTTGCAGACCAAAACCCCCCGAAGATTCCCAGGTTTTTAGGTCGGGGGAGGTGAAAAAGAGAATGCTCGAGCCTGCTGCTACGGCCATAACCCAGTGACCTTCTGCTTGCGAACCGTACCAGAAAACTTTGGGGTCACGAAAATCTCTTAGGGCTCGGTTGGGTGGCGGGAGAACGGGGTTGCCCTCATACTTTGTCCAGCTTCGTCCTTTATCTGTGCTATAAGCAATACTTTGTTGCTGCAAACCTGGAACATTGTGGGTAAAAATGGCGACCATAGCCTCTTTGCCAAAACCTGCGGTATTCTGCCAGTCAATCACGGCACTGCCCGAAAAAATCGTGCCTAAATCATCTGGATAAAGGGCTATAGGCAGCTCTTCCCAGTGGAGCAAATTTTTACTAACGGCGTGACCCCAGTGCATAGGCCCCCAGACTGTGCTGTCTGGGTGGTACTGGAAAAAGAGGTGATACTCGCCTTTATAGTAGACCAGGCCGTTTGGGTCATTTAGCCAACCTTGTCTGGGGCTAAAGTGAAAGCTTGGGCGGTAAGGCTCGAGCGTGGAACTAGGTGTTTGAGCAAAACTAAGTGCCATAAAGAATAATCCTAAGACAAGTCTCACGACTTAGCCTTTAACCCCTGACGCTGCAATGCTCTCAATAAAAGCCCTTTGTAACCAAAGATAAAAAACCAAAACAGGAATCGTAATCATAGATAAGTACGCCATAATTTCACCCCAGGCAACGTTGAGTTGAAAGAAATACTGCACCCCAACCATGACTGGGCGATAAGACTCAGATTGCGAGGTCATAAGGGGCCAGAGAAATTGGTTATACATGCCCAAAAACTTTAAGATGGCAGCGGTGGCAAAAACGGGGCCAGAAATAGGCACAAAAACCCTGGTATAAATTTGAAACCAGCTTGCCCCATCAATTCTCGAAGCCTCAACAAGTTCTTTGGGTAAATCTTTAAAAAATTGGGTAAACAAGAAAATGCCAAAAGCATCGGCGATAAAAGGAATAATTTGCACATGGTAGGTGTCTAACCAGCCAATTTTGAACCCTTGCGCCCCAATCCAGGGGAGTTCGTTAACAATCAAAAGCAAGGGAATAGCAATAGTCTCAAACGGAATAATCAGGGTAGCAACAAGCAGTGCCAGAATAATGTTTTTGCCAGGCCATCTAAGGACAGCAAAGGCAAAGCCTGCCAGAGAATTGATAAAAAGCCCAAAAACCAGCGTAATGATCGTAACAAAAACCGAATTAAACATAAAACGGGCGATGGGTACACGCTTAAAGGCGTCAATATAATTATTAAAAGATATATCACCAACAGGTAAAAACGCGCGCAAGGAACCGCTATCTCTAAGGAGTTGCATATTGGGCTTAAGCGATGACATGACCATAAATAAGAGCGGAAATACAAAGATAAGTCCGATAACAATGAGAACCAGATAACGCCCGATAATAGACAACTGGTAATTTCTACCTTTAACACCTTTAGTCATTAGCGTCTCTCCCGAGTAAGGTAGCGCTGGATTAGCGAAACCGATAAAACAATTAAAAAGAGCAGAACCGATATGGCTGAACCACCCGAAATATCTTGTTTTTCAAAGCCACGCTGTACAGCTTGAAAGACCAGTGTTTGAGTCGAGTCAAGCGGGCCACCCCGTGTCATAACTTCAATCTGGGTATAAAGTCCAAACGCCTGCATGGTAATAATAATCAAAATAAAAATGGCCGTATTACGCAAACCAGGCCAGGTAACAAAGCGAAATTTTTGCAAATTATTTGCCCCTTCAGTTGAGGCAGCTTCATAAAGTACTGAGGGGATGGTTTGTAAACCCGAAAGCCAGATGACCATATGAAAACCAACCGCTTGCCAGATCGACATAATGATAACAGCGGGCATGGCGGTTTTGGCATTGCCTAACCAATCGACAGGTTTGAAATTGCCAAAACTGAGATAGCCTAACAGGGTATTTAAGAGGCCATTATTGCCGTCATAAATAAAACGCCAGAGCATAGCGATAACCACCATAGAGATGACTACAGGCATAAAGTAGATGGTGCGAAAAATATTGATACCGCGTAATGGCTGATTTATAAGCAGGGCTAAAAGTAGCGCCAGTCCAGCCTGAACGGGTGCTACGATAAGCACGAAGAGCAAAATATTAACAAGCGCTTTCATAAACACGACATCACTGGCAAGCAAATAGGTGCGTTTATTGCCAGATTGCCAGGAGCGCCACTCTCGTAAACCATTTAACTGCGGATAGTCAGGGTTGTTACGGGTATAGTCACGCAGGCTTGGGTAAACCAGATTGCCAGCTTCGTCACGCTGAGCTTGCTTGGTAGTTTCATCTAAGAGGGGCTCGAGCGTAAAGGTTCTAACTGTAAGTAAGCGCGTAAAATTGCTCAGACCCACAAATTCTGTGGGGTTTGGAGAAACCAAACGCTGATTGGTAAAAGAAAAATAAAAGGCAAAGATAAATGGAATAATTAAAAAGGTTAAAAGTAAAATAAGTGCAGGGGCAGCCATAAACCAGCCCGTCAAAGCTTCTTTTTGTTTGTGGCTAAAGAGGTGAGGTGATTGTGAAGTTTTAACCCGTGCTTCAAGCCGAGAATCAGACATGGCTTAGGTCCTCCTTTGTTATCAAAATAGGATAATCGGTTTTTGTGTATAAACAGACTTTTGCTTTTAGGGTCTATCTAATAGACCTTGTTTAGCAAGATCTACGCAGCACTAATGTGAGTTTTGCAGAGGGCTTGTACTTTTTTAGTTAAGAGCTAGCCGATAGGTAAATATGTATTTAAGCTGGGATAGGTTGAAAGCTCAACCTATCCCAAAGTCGCTTTAGTTACTAAAACCGTAACCTTTATTCTTTTCAATGTCAGCATTGATTTCATCAACGGCTGCGTCGAGCGTGTCTTGTACGTCAGCACCGTTGGCAATATCAGCTAAGGCTTTTTCAAACACAAGTGCCATAACCACATAGCCTGGGGTTGGTGGGCGAATAAGGGCTTGTTGCTTGCTCAGTTCAAAGAACACAGCCATAGCGCCACCATCAGCGTAGTTATCGGTCATAGCAGCAGCACTTGCGGTTGCTGGAATCAAACCAATACCATTGGAGAAAGCAGCCAGATATTTGTCTTGAATAGCAAACTGGATAAAGGCATTTGCCCCTTCAGGGTTTTTGCTGCTAGCAGAAACACCAAATTGCCATGAAGCAGCGCCAATTTTAGGTCCATTACCAAAGTCAGGGGCAGGTAAGAAAAGAACATCATCAAAGGCAGAAAGTGCACCTAAAGCAGCCCAGTTACCGTTCCAGGAAATAGCGTATTTGCCATCAGCAAAGCCCGTGTCACGGTCAGCGCCGTCTTGTGAGGTGCCAGGAGCCATATCATTGGCAAATAAGCTCTGCCACCAGTTACCAAAGGCAACAGCTTCAGGGCCGTTTAAAGCACCTTCAGCGCTCAAGAAGGTTGAGCGGTCAATTAAGTCGCCACCAAAGCTTTGCAAGAAGGGCGAAAAAGCGTAAGGATACCATTCACCTGTCCAGGCCATACCAAGGTCTAGAGGATAGTCATATTTGCCTGTTGCTTTAAGGGTTTCAAGAGCAGCATTAAACTCGTCAGCTGTCCAGGGTTGCTCGAGGCTAGGAATGCGGATGCCGTTATCTTCTAAAGTAGAGCGGCGAGTCACCATAGCAACAGCAGCGTCCCAGAGACCTACAGAGTAAACTTGGCCTTCCCAATTACCAATAGCGCCAGGGAGGAAGTTATCAAGTGAGCCCTCTGCTAAGTTTAGAGGTTGCATATAGCCAGACCAGGCCCAGTTAGGCATAACAGGTCCGTCGGTATCAATAATGTCTGGCAGACTGCCAGAAAGGGCAGCAGCTACTACGGCTTCGTTATAAGCACCTTGGGGAAATTCTTGAAGTTCAATTTTCCAATCGCTTTGTGAAGCGTTAAAATCGGTAATGATGCCGTTGAGAATATTTTTCTCAACTTCGTTACCAGCACCGTGATACCACATGCTTAAGGGGGTTTGAGCGCTGGCTGTGGCAAAGATGAACAGCGTGGCAATAAGAGCTAATAGTTTTTTGTAAGTCACTTTTTTCTCCTTGAGAGTTTGAAATTTACATTTTTTCGCGTTTTAAGAGTTCATAAAAATTCTCTTCAGTTTGCTCACTAAGCGTTTGCCACTGAGCTTTTTACCTCCTTTGCTATAAGGCCAATCTAGGAATCGATTCCAGATTTGGCGCAAGAATGATTAGACCTTTAAGCTGCCAATAGATGCCCGCTCAATAAAGGGGCAGGGAAGAACGGTTTGAAGTCTTTCTGGATGCTCGTCAGAAAGTAGATAGCTAATAGCCCATTGACCCATTTCATAGTGGGGCAATGCCAGGGTAGAAAGGGGAGGGTTTAAATAAGCAGAAATAATCTCCTGATTATCAAAACCAATAATAGAAATGTCTTCTGGTATTTTAAGCCCGATTTCTTTAAGGGCGTCGTAGGCCCCCATTGCAATGCGGTCAGTGCCACAAAAAAGGGCTGTGGGTGGGCTTTTTAAACGAAGAAGCTCGAGCGCAGCCTTGGCACCCCTTTGGGCATTACCATCACTTGCGCGTATAAGCTCAGGGTCAAAAGCAATTCCAGCATTATTTAAAGCTTGTTTATAGCCTTCAAAGCGTTGTCTAGGGGCAGGATAGGGAACATCTAATTTGTCATTGCTAATATGCCCGATACGCCTATGCCCTTGCTGAATTAAGGTCTCAGTGGCAAGTCTAGCTCCCTGAACTTCGTCAGGAACGACTGAAGGAAAACGCGCGTGTTTATCAAAACAATCAACCAGTACCGTTGGAACCTGCTGAAACTGCTCAGAAAGCGAAACTTCCTGATGAAACATTGCCGCGTAAATAATGCCCTCAACCTCACGCTCGAGCATGCTCTCTAAAGCACGTTCTCTTATCTGGGTGTCATTATCGGCGTCAACAACTAAAAGCAGTTTGCCATGTTTCCAGGCAGCATCTTGCGCCCCTTTAATTAAATGAACGGCGTAAGGTGTGGTGGCTACTGCATCAGCAATAAAGCCAATGGTTTGTGATTTTTGGGTTCTTAAGCTGCGAGCAGTAAAGCTTGGTTGATAACCTAAACGTTCAATGACACTCTGAACATGCTCGCGGGTAGAGTCTTTGACATTAGGATCATCATTCAAAACTCGAGACACCGTGCCAACGCCAACTTTGGCTTCACGGGCAATGTCTTGAATGGTGTAACGTCTCG
>JAHEBB010000177.1 GCA_024642575.1 Trueperaceae bacterium
GAAGAAAAAGCTTCAGAACCTCAAGCCGCAGCTGCAAAAGAAGCAGATGAAGGTTTTGTCATGCCAGCAGCGCAGCGTCTCATCGATGAAAACAAACTAGATGCTAGCAAGCTAACAGGTACAGGCCTCGGTGGGCGCATTCTTAAAGAGGATGTTCAGGCTTACCTTGCTAAACCCCCGAAAGCTGTAGCTACCGAGGCAAAATCGCCAGTACCAAGCCAGGCACCTGCTCAAGGCGAGCGCCAGGAAGATGTCGTGCCCATGAGCCCCTTGCGCCGAACTATTGCGCGCAGGCTGGTCGAGGCGCAGCAAACGGCTGCTCTCTTAACCACCTTCAACGAAATAGATATGAGCGCTGTTATGGATTTGCGCAATGAGTACAAGGATGCTTTTGAAAAACGCTACGGCATACGCCTTGGCTTTATGAGCTTTTTTATCAAAGCTTCGATTGATGCGCTAAAACTGGTGCCAGAAATCAATGCCGAAATTCGCGAGAACAGCATTGTTTATAAAAATTACTATGATATTGCGGTTGCGGTTTCTACGCCTAAAGGTTTAGTCACGCCAGTTATCAGGAATGCCGAAAGGCAGAGTTTTGCAGAGCTTGAAGCTACCATTGCTGATTTTGGTAAACGTGCTCAGGCTAGCAAGCTTACACCAGAGGAGTTAACAGGTGGCACTTTCACCATTTCAAATGGGGGTGTTTTTGGTAGCCTTATGAGCACGCCTATTGTAAACCCACCGCAAAGTGGGGTTTTGGGAATGCATAGCATTCAAGAGCGCCCGATAGCCTTAAATGGTCAGGTTGTTATTCGCCCCATGATGTATGTTGCCCTGAGTTATGACCACCGCGTGGTTGATGGTCGAGGTGCCGTGACTTTCTTA
The DNA here is from genome assembly GCA_024642575.1 of Trueperaceae bacterium. GTDB lineage: Bacteria > Deinococcota > Deinococci > Deinococcales > Trueperaceae > JAHEBB01. Next base: position 886 of record JAHEBB010000177.1, read on the forward strand.
AAACGTATTAAAGATGCGGTTGAAAACCCTGCCAGGATGCTTATTGAGATATAGAATCAAGAATTCTTTGAGCCGTGATTAGATTTTGATTTAATCACGGCTTTTTGTTTGGAGCTAGCAATGATTGATGAAGTACAGGACACCGAAGCTCATTGGACAAAAGCGTTTTTAGAGGGAGACCTTAAAACTCTAAAACGGCTTATGCACCCTGATTATCAGCAAATCCAGTCAGATGGCTCGGTACTTTCAAAAGCAGAAGTTCTAGCCACCTTTGAAAATGGTGAGCGCCACTGAGGCTTTGCCAAGAGTGATGAGCACAAGGTGCAAGTTTTTGGCAAGGTTGCCATTGTGACAGGGCTAAGTCACAGCTGTCAAAACAAAGCTATGACAAGTGTCATTTCCTGTACTAATCTTGGAGGGTTTTATCTAGGGGGCTGGTTTTAAAAAGTTTGAACAAGGCTCGAGCGTTCTCACCAAAAAAGCCCTTGTGGTGCTCAGTGGGTATCATTTGAGCGATAGTATCCTTATAAAGCTTCATAGGAATGTGAGGCCAATTGCTGCCATAAAGAAATTTTTCAGGTTTTTCACTCATCTGATAGGCAAATTCAATACGTTTTGCCCAGGTTTCTAGAAAATCATCAGGCGCTTTATTCATGAGCGATAGCTCTCGGGTGGAAAAAAGACCCGAGAAATCAGCCCAGACATTGGTATTTTTTCTTATGATTTCGGCTGCTGTATCAAACCAGGGCTGACCAAAATGGGCCATAACAAAATTCACCATAGGAAAGTCGGTGGCTATATCATCAATCATCGTCGGGTGGGTATAGGCAAGTTTGGCACGGCTCGAGCTTGTGCGCCCCGTGTGCATAATAAAGGGCAAATGATATTTGGCGGCCAGATGAATATAGCCAATATAATTCAGGTGATCTGGCCCATAAGGTAGATAACCCAGATAGGCTTTTAAAGCTTTGACCTTTCCTGTTTTCAAAACCACTTCAACACGTTCTAGGTGACTTGATGTGATACGCCTTGGATCTGCCACACCAACAAGGTGGATACCAGCTAGATGTTCGCTAAGCTCGAGCAAGCCATGAATCCCTAAAGGATCTTGATCGCTAATTTTCGCTGTTCCCATAGCTAAAACTTCTGTGATGCCAGAACGAAGCATTTCGGTTTTTAGGACTTCAGCACATTGGCGGGGATTATTTAAAAAACTGCCTAAATTTCTATCATCTTGAAGCTGAGGATTTACCCCATGTATATGACTATCGATCATCTGACCTCTCCATGTCGTCAGATGTATTATCTCAGATGGATACTAAAACGGATGTAATATTTTCCGTTACCCTCGGCTAGGCTCGAGCCTTTTACACTGAGTCGTCTGTTTTCTTTCTGCTTACTAAAAGGAGAACGGCACTAACACAAGTTAAGCCCTAAGCCCAGAACATAAGCCTGAAGTTTGCAAAGGATAAGCCCAGTAGAATGCTTAACAGGGAAGCGCCAAAGCAAAAAAGGCTGAGGCGTTGCAGCTGGGAGTGACTGTGGTAGATAAGCAAACTCGACTGGAAAAGAACGGCAAGACTTGCCAGGCCAATTATCACATAGGTAAAAGTAGTCATAAGCAAACTTGATTAGGTTTGTGCCAAACTCTTACGAATAAAACCTGACAAATGGTCTTTTAAGCTTTTGAGGGAGGCTTCATGCAAATACATCATGTGACCTGCTTCATAGTAGCTCGAGCTGATATTGGCGGCAATGTCTTCATCTATGCCTAAATGGTTCATGGTGTGTTCTGTCGCAAAGTGAGGTGTTGCTAAGTCATAGTAACCATTGGCAACATGCACTTTTAAATGCGGATTCATATTCATAGCTTTGCGCAAGGTGTCAGCGACCGTGACATGTTTGTTATCGTTTTCCCATTTCCAGTTGCGGTTGACCTCCATTGAGAGAATTTCATAGGGCAGATCATAGGCAAACTCGAGCGTGCTTTTCAAATAGTCATTGATGGTGGCACCATAAGGCCCCATAATGGCGCTGTAACTGGGGTCATACTCAAAGTGCTCGCCTGCACTGTCACGGTCTTTGCCCTTAAAGCGGCTATCCAAGCGACCAACTGTGGTGTGCTCGGTTCGCAAAAGTTCTTTGCAAAAGCGCATAATTTCAATGCGTAACTTAGTCTGCTCAATATAGTTCTGGCTTAAACCTGTGTAATCAGCGAGTTTTTTGGCTATGCGTTTTTGCTCAGTTTTGGTCAGGCTCGAGCCTTTTAAAAGGGCAGGCGCGTAGTCATTTAGCGTAAACGCTTCAACTTCGGCTAAAACCTCTTTTAAGGGTTTGGCTTGTAGGCGTTTGCCTAATTTTTGATGATAATGCGCCGTTGCTGCGTAACTGGGCAAGTAAAGGATATAGGGCAGATCATTATTAGGTGCAAACAGCAAGGTGGTAAAGTCTAAAACGACCGAAATGAGCATGAGACCATTGAGATACATGCCATGTTTTTCCTGTAAATACCCTACTAAACCCGCGGCCCTTGTGGTGCCGTAGCTTTCACCTGCCAAAAATTTGGGGCTAAGCCAGCGCTCATGCCGACTACAGTACAGCCGTATAAACTCGCCGACACTTTCTATATCTTGTGCCAGAGTGTGAAACTGACTGGCCTTTTCCCCTTCACTGGGGCGACTAAAGCCTGTACCTATCGGATCTATAAAGACAATATCAGATTCATCTAGCAAAGAATATTCGTTATTGCTAAGTTTATAAGGCGGAGAAACCAGCTTGGTGTCATTCATCATGACGCGGCGCGGCCCCAGACAGCCCAGATGCAACCAGACACTTGAGGAGCCTGGGCCACCATTAAAGGCAAAGGTGATAGGGCGTTTGCTTAAATCGCGCTCATCATCTTTGATATAGGCTGTAAAAAAGACTCGAGCCTTTGCCTGATGCCCTTCAAACTGACCTTCCTTATCGCCCTTGCCCAGAACTTCCTTTTTTAAAATGAGGCTTCCTGTTGTCGCCGTGTACTTAAGCGTATGGTCTCTCACATAGCAGGTGTGTGAGGTGCTAACAAATTGATCTTGAAGTTCGGGCTTTGCATTCGTTTCGCTGGCTTCAGTCATGACACATTCTAGACCAGCTTTTTAGATTTATATGACAAGGATTACGCAAAACCTTGAACATGATCGGGTTTTAGCGTAAGCTAACAGCGGTTTCAGGGACGCCTTACCCACGAAAGAGAATCTCACCCTATATAGCTTATTTTTTAAAAACACTGACTTTTTATTCACCTAAGTGGGTTGGGGTGAGGCTTAAGGAGTTTGTGTTATGGATTATTGGCACTATAGCGGTTCGCTTTTTTTGAGGGCTCGTTCATGACTCGAGCAGCACTTCCCCCAGAACATTTCACTTTACTTGATGAGGCTATCAAAGATAGGTTTAAGCAATCCTGGCAAGCCTTAGAGCGTTTAAGCCAAGGACTATCGGGTGCTGTGCTCTATAAGCTCGAGATAGGCGAGAAGGTTTATATTGCGCGTTTAAGTGACCCAAATGACCCGCATCAAAACTTAGAGCGTGAATTTGCTGCCATGCAGTTAGCAGCCAAAGAAGAGATTGCTCCCCAGGTTTACTATGCCAATAGTCAGACAGGTTTAGTGCTTATGGATTACATCGAGCCAGCCAGTTTTAGTGCTGCTGCTTTTCGCGAAGCTGGGCGAGTAGAATGTTTTGCTCAGATGCTTAGGAAAGTGCATGAAGGGGAGCCTTTTTTAGCAGACAGCTCGATGTTTGAAAAAGTTGAAGCCATCTATGCCTTGTTACCTGAAGATTTAAAAGAGGACGATTTGTTTCGTCAAGGTTTAGCGTTAAAACAAAGGCTCGAGCCTCTTCTCTCGGATTCTGCAGACCTAAAACCTTGCCACTGCGACATTAACCCCACCAATGTTTTATGGGATGGGAAACGTTTTTGGCTGATAGATTGGGGACTCGCTTCTGAGCAAAATTTCTATTTCGATTTAGCGTGCTGGGTAAACTTTTTTGGTTTTTATAGTGAAAGGCTAGCAAAGGGTTTTTTAGAAGCTTATTTTGGTCGTGAGTTAAACTCTGTTGAGCAAGAGAAATTTAAGCTCATGCAGGTTTTTGTGAGTGTGTTTTACGGTTTTATTTTTAGTTATTTTGCCAGTATGACGGGGGAGAGGCTAAGCACTGAAGATTTAGCAAGGCTCGAGGCATATGCTGCGTTTATGGCAAAGTTGGGTAGCGGTGAGGAAAATTTGGCTCAGCTGCGCTCGAGGCTAAAACTTGGTGCTATCTACTTAAAAAAAGCCATGACCGAAGCTCAGGCTCTACCTAAACTTCAGTCATCGGCTGCTTAAGTTAAGCCGCTAAAGCTTCTTCACACGGGCGTTTAACTTTGATACTCAGACCAAACGCCCGCCTTTTATCTTCTTTAAGCTGACAAATATTAATGTCTTTAGTACCGTAAAGCTGGCTGATCACTTTTTGTGTTGCTTCAATAATAGTGTCAATATCTTCCTGGGTTTCAGGGCTTGCTAGCCTATCAAGAAAACGAAGCTCGAGGCTTTCCAAATCGAGTTTGGGCAGGTCTTCAAGCTCGAGCGCCTCTACCGCATTAAGCGCTTGCGATAGACTAAACTCGAGCCTATTGTCTAGGCTATCGCTACCTTCAGGCCAAGCACGTTTGCGTATGTAACTAAACCCTGCTTGACCCCCTTCAGTATCAAAGGCCAAATCTGCTTCATGCGCAACCAGTAAGGTCGCCAGACTATTGGGTACATGCTTATAGTCAGCCACATCTAGCAGCAAATGCTCAGCTAGCCTATCTTCTTGAATCCAGCGGTGAAATAGCGGTAAAAATTGCTCGGCGCTGGGTACATCATCCTGATAAAAAAACTTGATTTTGATACGGTGTGGGCTGTTCATGCACTAACTCCTACAGGGCTTGCGCCAAGGCGAGCGTCACAGGCGTGGGCCGCCTCAATAAAAAGATGGGCTTCTTCGATTAGAGTTCTGGTTTTGTCTTCACTGGCAGCCTGGCTACCTTGTTCATGGCGCTTGCTCAGATACTGGGCAAATTTAGCTTTGGCATATTTATCAAAGAAAAGTTCGGTTTGCACAAAATGTTTGTCAAATTCGCTGACAATCGTATTGGGGTCTTCGCCTACATCTAGATTTTTACTCAAAACCAGTGAGCGCGCAGCTTGAAGCATAGCTTTATAGGCTTTTTCATCGGCTTCCAGTAAACGCTTTTCATCAAGGGCAATCAGGGCTTCAAAGGCAGTTCCTTCGGCCTGCGCAATGCTTAGTGAAAAGAGCGATACGACTTCACCTGCACATTCACCTACGCCAATATCACCGACGCTAAATTCGCGTACATCGCCCCAATCGCTGTAAAACTGGGGTGCGGTCTCGTAAATAGGAACCTCGGTATAAGCATCAAGCACTTTTTTAAGCTCGAGCTTACCCAGCCTGTTAACCCAGTCTTTAAAGTTTTCATTTTCTAGTCGCTCAGCCGCGTAGCGCCCCGTAATCGTATCTAAAAAGTCGGGTACATTTTTAGAAGGAATAGCACCAACGGCCATGCCATAAGACCCAGCATTATCTTTACGTGTACCCCCTAAAACAACTTGAAAATGAGGCACAGTGCGGTTGTTGCGCTTGCGACTGTTTCCGAAAAAGCCAATATCAGCAATGTGGTGCCCACCGCAGGAATTAAAGCAGCCACTCACTTTAATGCGCAGATCTTTTATAGCCTTGTTCAGACTGCCATTTTTAGCAGCCAGGCGCGTACTAAGTTCGCCTGCTAAGCCACGTGATGCGGCAATACCAAGCTTACAAGTATCTGTACCTGGGCATGAAGTAATGTCAACGATGGTTCCTGCGCCAGGTTTAGCCAGCGCTGCTTCTTTTAACTCCTGATAAACATTGGGCAAATCCGCTTCAGTGACCCAGCGCAAAACAATATTCTGCTCAACGGTAGTGCGCAGTGAGTCAGGTGTGTACTTACGGGCAATATCTGCCAGTTTGTAGGCTTGCTCTGTACTCAAATCGCCAAGGGGTAAATTTACTGTAACCACGTAGTAGCCAGCTTGTTTTTGCTTATAGGTGTTGGTTTCAAACCAGCTATCAAAGCCTTCAAGGTCGGGTTTTTGGGCAAGGGCTTTGGCATTTAGGCTAGGAGTTTCGGTGAATCTGTCGAGCTCATTTAAATACTCGAGCCACCTTGGGTCATCGGGAATGGTTTTGCGTTCTTCTACAACCAGACGGGTGAATTCTTCAATACCAAGCTGCTCAACCAGAAACTTGATGCGAGCGCGATTGCGGTTTTTCTTTTCACCTAAGCGGGCGAATACACGGCAAACCGCTTGCGTTACAGGTAAAAATTCTTCCTCAGAAACAAACTCAGCCAAAACTTTTGCTTGCTGCGGAATGGTGCCTAGACCCCCGCCAACATAGAGTCTAAAGCCGCGCTTCACTTGACCGTCAATAAGTCTGGTTTGTGCCAGATAACCAATGTCGTGCATTTTGACCAGACCACAAGCCTCATGTTCGCAACCTGAAAAGGCAGGTTTAAATTTACGACCAAAATCCTGCACATCGTCATGCCCTAGAAAATACTCAAACATGGCATTGGCGTAAGCCGTGGTGTCAAAAGACTCACCGCGGCAAACCCCAGCTAAGGGGCAGGCGGTTACGTTTCTTACCGAGTTTCCGCAGGCTTCGCGGGTGGTTATGTCTAAGGATGCAAGGCGGCGCATCAGGTCAGGCACATCTTCGATGTGCACAAAGTGGTACTGAATGGCTTGTCTGGTAGTCACATGAATGATGCCATCAGCGTATTCTTCAGCAAGATCAGCTAAAAGCTCGAGCTGCTCGGGGTTCATACCGCCAAAAGGAAACTTAATGCGTTGCATACCCGGCGCGTCCCACTCGGTTTCAGCGCCTTTGGTCGTTGAGGTCGGGAAGCTAAGCTCCCGAGTTCTTATGCCATCATGGCGTTGCCCATTGTCATAGCGCTGACCATATGCACCACGTCTTAAGCGGGTTTCGGCAAAGACCTTTTCATCAAGCTTGTCTTGTTTGCGCAATATCATCTGGTTTTCAAAGACATCAATTTCTTCTGACCAGTCAGGGGGCATTTGCGTTTTTAAGCGTTCTTTCCAGGTTGTTGGCATGGGTTCTTCCTTAAAAGTAGATTACAAATATTATCAACTAGTAGGATATAGTTTCATAGCTTACAAGTTTTGTCAACTACATGACATGATTATAAAATTTGGACTTGTTTCTTAGATCGTTGGCTTATAACCCCGTTACCAAAAGCAGTTAAGGCGCATAGTAAAGCGAGCCTTAAGTATAGTTTAGTAGTGCCATAGCTTCTGCATGATGGGCTTGTTCCCAAAAGCATTTTTGGAGTGCCTGCGGCATTTCATCTTGATACGAACCAACAACACCGCGTCGAAAAAAGGCAGGGTTGATCGTCTGCAATTCGGGGAAACTCGGCGCTGAGGAGGGTGTTTTCCCTGAGATGTCTAAATTGAAATATGTAAGCGCACGTGCTACTTCCCTTTGAGGGTCAAGAATCAATTGCTCATATCGGATGACAAGGGGAGGCGCTGAACGTTTAAGCCAATGGAGGACATTTTGACCCCAATTGCCCGTGCCTAGACTTTCTTCTAGGATTAACGCTTTCATAAGCTGGTAAATATCAACGGGCTTACCCTGCTTTAACTGTGCTTGGGCACGAAAATGTGCAAATGACACGATGGCATCTCGCCCATCTCGTACAAGATAAATAGCAGGCTGATCGCCACAACTGACACGATGTGGTTGGCGATGGGTTTTTACAAAACTGATTTCGGGCCGATTAACAAGGTTTTCTAAGGCGTATTGTCTTGGCTCATAACCCACAAACTGGGGGCCGATCATCTGCGCCACAGGGTCATTATCGTCATATCCAGTGGTCGTGTTGAATCCGTACAGACGGTTAAGGAGGATACGGAAAAAAGTGTTTCCTGAACGAGGGTAAGAGGCCAGCCAGATAAGCATTGAATAGTCTACCAAGCATGCTTGTAAAAACCATAATTGAAAGGACTTTTTGCAAGGCTGTGTTTAGGTTTGGAGGCTCGAGCGTAAACCCTGAAGACCCAAACTAATTGTTGTCTCAGCTAAACTTTTTAAATCCCACTACTTGTCCAGAGACCGCACTCCGTTTTACCCGTCCCGGCCCAGCGACCCGCGCGGCTGTGCTCCCCTGGGCGCACGGCTCTAGTGCAGGGGCCGCAACCAATGCTTAAAAAGCCATCCCAGTAAAGCGGGTTAATGGGCAAGTTGCGTTCTTTGGTGTAGCGCTCGAGCCTTTCCCTGTCCCAGTAAATAAGGGGGTTGATTTTGCTTTGCGGTTCAGCAAGTTCTATAAACCTCAGGTCTTTACGAGTATCACTTTGGTCGTGGCTTCGGGCGCTTAGTAAGGCTTTAGGAGCAAGTTCATTGAGTTTTTCTTGCAAGGGAATGACCTTGCGTAACTCACAGCATTTATTGGGGTCTTTCTGGTACATCTGGTCGTCGGGTCGATGAGCGCTCAGGCTTAGAAACTCGAGCTCAGGAAAGTGCTCGGTAAGAGCGTCACGGGTTTCGAGCGTTTCTCTAAAATGATAGCCCGTATCCACAAACAAAACCTTGCCACGGTAGCCAGCATTGACTGCCATATCAATCAGCACAACCCCATTGAGATTAAAGCCACTGGTCATGATGAGGTCGGTGTCATATTTGGCTAGTGCCCAGGCAATAACAGCTTGAGGATGGGTGTCTTTGTTCCAGCTTGGGTGCACAGATTGAGATTGCGACATAGATAAATCCTTTGACTTACTTAGCGGTCGTGATGAATTGCTTAATTGGGTGTACTAAAGCGTTTGATCTTTATGGCTCAAGTCAACATCGTTCTTGTAGGGGTAGGAGAGCCGTATTCATCATGAGGCAGAGCCTTTCAAAGCTGTTGTCAGTTTAGAGTAGTTTACTTAATTTGTCAACTACTCTAAACATCCACTAGCATAGGAAATTTCGCCCTGAGATTTCTACAACATTCGTCACAAGGTTTCTTTATATACATGGGACTTGCAATTATTGATAAATAATGTAAACTACTTTTTGCCGTCTCGAGCGGCCTAAGTTTGCTATGAAAACCCTTCCTCTGTTACATAAACGCATTGCTATTGCAGGCGCTCGGCGATTTGCTGAGCTAAAAACTATCGTTGAAAAACAAGGAGGAAGGGCTG
>JAHEBB010000664.1 GCA_024642575.1 Trueperaceae bacterium
AGAGCAAAAAAACCGCTTTGAAGAACTTGTCAAAGGCTACGCCGAGGCCAATCCAGAGCTGAGCGAAGAAGAGAAAAAAACGGTTCGTAAACTGGCAGATATGATTGCGTTTTCAAGAGATTTTGATATAGCGCCAGTTTAAATCGTTTAGATTAACTAGTTGAGCTCTGTTTCCGCAGGCAAAGCTATAAGTACCCCGACATTTTTGTTTCCTGTTTGAAGATCTACTTTTTCAAACTTTATGGTTTCAGGTACGGGATATGTTGTTATCTCCTGATTTTTAAGCGTATTTTCTACAAATTCTTTCCAGATATAAATAGGTTGGCGAGAGCTGCCAATAGAGTCATTCTCTCGACTAAGTTCAGCAGGCATGGTTTTAGGTAGAGGGCTACCATCATCATTGCCAATCCAAACAGTAGCAACAATACCTGGAGTCATACCAACAAACCAGATATCTTTTGCGCCATTAGTTTCGTCATGGTTACCATTTATCAAGGAACTATCAATATTGCTTGTTCCCGTTTTTCCGCCAACCCAACGACCATCAATTTTTGCGCGATTACTAAAGCCGATAGAATCATTAACATTGCCATATAGTAGGTCTAGCATCATATAAGCTGTTTGCTCACTCCAGACACGCTGACGACTTGGGCTAGCTTTATAAATAAGAGTTCCTTTTGTATCTTCGATGTGGCTAATTATATGAGGTGATACATAAATGCCAGTGTTCGCAAATGCGCCCATAGCTGAAGTGTGGACTAATGGGCTTGTTTCAAAATTACCTAAGGCTAGAGAAGACTGATAGGCTAGATTCTGATAGCCCAAGCTTTGTGCTCTTTTGGCGACAGCTTCGGCTGAAACAAGCTCGAGCATTTGGACTACGGGAATGCTGCGGGAAATATCAACCTGTTGTCTTATCGTTGCAGGCCCATTAAAAAGACCGTCATGGTTTTGGGGTTGATAGTTTGCACCAGCCGCATTTTTAACAGTGATAGCTTCATCAACTACAATATCTGCTTGGCTTAAACCTGCTTCTTCAAAAGCGGTAGCGTAAACAATAGGTGAAAAACTATGAGCTGGGGGTCTGGCTATATCTATAGCTCGGTTAAAAGGCATAATGGTTTCACCCTCTTTAAGATATTGCCCTACCACTGCTAATATGCCACCTATACCTGGGTCAATCGCAAGCAGAGCCATTTCTGCGCCTGGAGGCATTTCAGCATTTCGCGAAGCTTCATTAGCAGCTAATTGAGCTTCTAAATCAAGCGTGCTATAAACTTTGAGGTTTTGCTTTAAGCCTTCAGCACCAATGTTTGCAATAATCTCGTCTCGAATCATCTGAAAAGCATGAGGGGCATCCTCTTTAGCTATTTCTTGACCCTTTCGATCAAATACTTGAAAATTTGAAGGCATTTGTGCCTGGCTTAGTTGAGGGTTGAGCCAGAGGGTAATGCTAAGCAAAAGGGTAATGAAGGTGCCAAAACTTAAGAGTCCTGAAATAGAAAAGGCGCTTGGGGAAGGCTGGCCCACTAGACGGCGCACACGTTCTAAAAGAGGTGAGCCTGTTGCCGCCATTGCAAATTGAGGTTGTTGACGAAGCTGCTCAAGCTTTGCGAGTGCATGGACGTAGTTTAAGGCGTTGCCTCCTAAGATAGTTACCGCATTATCATCACAACAAAACTCACGTTCTTTACGAAGTTGCTGTGAAACCCACCAGACCGCAGGGTGATAGAAAAATAAGGTTTCAAGTAGGTTTTGGAAATGATTGATAAGCACATCGTGCCTTTGAATATGACTAAGCTCATGTGCCAAAATGGCCTCAAGTTGTAAAGGACTTAGACCCGTTAGAGCACTTGCTGGTAACAAAATCGCAGGGCGTAAATAACCAATTACGATTGGCACACTAACCAAGCTTGATTCAAAAAGTCGGATGGGCGTTTTTAGATTGAGTTTCTGAATAAGCTCTTGAAGATTTAGTTGTAAGGTTTGGGGGGCAAGATTTATACCTTTTGTTTTAAGTCTTCGAATGACCATCCAAGCACCTGCTTGTCTTATTGACAAAAACATAACGCCTAGAAACCATAACAGTACCAGATAGGGTAAAGGGTCCGACCAAGAGAAATTAGTTTGAAAATGGGTTGTTTTTGCTGGGGTAGGTTGGGATTCTATAGCCTGAGGGGCAGATGAGCTAAAAGAGGATGGTCTAGCAGAGGACACAAGGGTAGCAGGAACTTTCTGATGAATACTAGGGCTCGAGCTGCTTGTATTGCTGCTAGAGGGTAAGTTTAAAAAATAGCTAAATCCAGAAAGTAGCGGTAACGCAAATAGGGCAGCTAAGGCGAGACAAGCAAGCAAATAGCGAACCTTGGCTTTGGCGGATTTGCTAAGCTCGAGCGCAATGAATAGCGCAATGCCTACCAAAGTGCCTTGCCAGATAAAGTGAATCAAAATGCCAGCAATACCCAGAATAGCTGGGCTGTGAAAGTTTAAGCTATTTACCATGCTTGTCAGCCTGATCTAAAATTTCTCTGATTTCATTGAGCTCTTCTGGAGAGGCTTGCTTAGCTGAAAGAGCACTTAGAACCAGACTTCTTGCCGACCCTCCAAATACTTTATCTAGCAAGTTGCCGACAATTTGCTGCTGGGTGGACTCCTGACTTTGGGCAGCTGTATAGATGTGACTAAAGCTCGAGTCATCTCGGTGGACTAGTCCTTTCTCAGTCATAATCTGCATGATTTTTAGCA
>JAHEBB010000003.1 GCA_024642575.1 Trueperaceae bacterium
GATCGCGTAGGTCATAAAGCGGTGCTTTCTGTAGCAGCTTTTTTACTCATGATTGCGGCTGCTCTGGCATTTCTGGCCAGCGCCAAAATTTGGCTAATTTTGACCTTTGTTTTCTTGGGTAGCTACCTTGCAGCTGATCAGGTTTCAGGCTTAAATATCATTCTAGAATTTTGCGAAGAAGCTGACCGCCCAACTTATATTGGACTCACCAATACTTTACTGGCACCCCTTGTAGCGCTTATCCCGCTGGTGGGCGGCTGGTTAGCCAGTTCCTTTGGCTTTCCTATCCTTTTTGCTGTAGCTTCACTGGCAGCCCTTCTAGGTGGACTGGCAATGACCTTATGGGTCAAAGAACCACGCGTTAAAAAGGTTTGATTTAAGCTGCGGGAGCAGCAGCACTTTCCACGCGGTCACGCCCCTCAGACTTTGCACGGTACATGGCAATATCTGCATGTTTGATTAGGACTTGAGGCAAATCGCCATGGGCAGGGTAAGCAGCAACCCCCATCGACACTGTTAGCAGTTCTAACACCCCTTGAGCTAGCTCGACTTTCAAGGTTTTTACTTGCTGTCTTAGACTTTCAGCCCGATGTAAGGCGTCACTTAGTTGGGTTTCTGGCATGACAATAACAAACTCTTCACCACCATAGCGGCAAGCGATATCTTGCATACGAAAGTGCCCACTGAGTAATTCACCTAAAGCCTTTAAGACTTCATCGCCTGCATCATGTCCATAGCGATCATTGATAGGTTTAAAATAGTCGATATCTGCAACAATGATGCTCAGAGGTTGCTCAGAGCGTTTGGCACGCTCGAGCTCACGGTTCAAGGTTTCATCCAGATAACGGCGATTATAAAGCCCAGTTAGCGGGTCTCTAATTGCTTGCTGCAAAAGCGAATCACGGAGTTGCAGGTTTTGCAGTGCCAGCGCAATACGGTCTGCCATCGTACCCATGATTTGCCGCTGATCTTCAGATAAAGGTTCATCTCCCGCTATAACCAGCACCCCTAATTGTTTATCTTGCGCTGCTAATACCAGACAAAAGCTCATCTTTTGCGCAAGATCATTGAGGTGACCACAATAATTTAAAGGCTCACCATAATAAACATAGTGTCTTCCCATGTTAAATGCCCGACACTGCTGCGCATAAATAATGTCTTGCTTACTTGCACCTACCCCCCAGGAATGCTTCAAAACAAAAGCATTTAACATATCGTCATAGAGATAAAACATACCCGCAGTATGGGGGCAAAGACTCGTTAGCCTGGATTCAATAACCGCATAAGTAGTGTCAATGGTGGCGGCATGTTGCAAACCGACACCTAACTGGTTAAGCAAAACAATTTGGTGATGTCTAACCGTAAGTTCCTCAAATTTTTGCCTGACCGCATCGCTAGCCAAGCGCAATTCATGTTCCCTTTCCCGTAGTAACTTGCCAGCCTGCTGCAAAGTTGAACCTAGATGACCAATTTCGTCATGGCTTTTTTCTTCAAGATTGATGTCCATCCCCTTGGATAAACGCTCAGCACCTAAACTTAGCTTTAACACACGACGGGTAATACCAGAGGCAAAAAGTCTCATGCCAATGAGCAAACTTAGTAAAGCAATAGAAATGCTCAGCCCAATGGCAACATAGTAACGTGTCAGAATAATTTGCCTTTTCGCCTCGAGCTCTTTAAGTAAACTTTGCTGTTGGGCAGCTAAGCTATTAAGTTGCTGCTCTAAAGCCTGCATGACAACCTGACTGGTAATGATAAAGCTATCGATACTGCCTGGTGCGGCCTCCCTTAGACTCGGGGCAAGTTCTAAAAGGGTCGCCAGGGCCGTTAACTCTTGTTCAATCTGCGTTCTGGCATCAATAAAGGGCTCGAGCTGATCTGGGTAGCGACTAAGACGTTTTTCCAGACTATCTAATTCGCTAGGTAATCTTTCTTTTGAGGTTTTGTAAAGCTCTAAAAGATCGCCTCGATTGGTGAGCAAAAACCCACGTACCCCTGTGCTGGCATCCAGTAATAAATTTTGAACTTGCTGCAATTTTAATTGGGTCTGGTAGGCCATGTTGACACCATTTTCAGCTTGCCGAAGTTGGCTAAGAACCAGCGTAGTGACCAGTCCGGCTGTCACAAACAAGATGATAGGCAAACCCGTAACCACCAAGCCCTTACGGGCTAAGCCCAGGTTTGACCAATACCTTCTAATTCTTGCTTGCATAGGTTAAATTCTTCTCCCGTCTAGAACAGCAAGCTGCATTTCTGGTAGTTTAACACCCCATACTCTAGACTTTGCTGTAAACTTTTATGCCTTTCTCTTGCTAAATAGCTACAAAAAAATTTAATAAGATAGCAATTCAAATCAAACTGTTTATACGCTTGCAAATACTAAAGCTTGGCGTTGCTAAGCAGAATACTCGAGCTAAAGCGAAATCTGACCAAGCCTCAAGATGTTAACACCACCCCATTAAGCAAAGACCCGGCAGCGCTCTACCGCTTGCTTAAAGAGCTCAACGGTCTGCTCGAGCGTCTCTTTACTAACATTTCTACCCAGAGAAAAACGAATGCTAGCTTTTGCCTCTTGGTAGCTCAAACCCATCGCCGTTAAAACGTGACTCGGCTCGAGACTGCCTGCCGCACATGCCGAGCCAGCACTGGCAGCAACACCTAATGTATCAAGATTTAGTAGCAATGCCTCTCCGTCTACCCCTGAAACTCTCACACTACTATGCTTGGCGCTTCTAGGTGCCTTGTGCCCATTAATGCTTACACCCTCAAGCTCGAGCAGTTGCTTTTCAAATGCTTCTTTTAGGCTATAGAGTTGGCGACTATCTTCCTGAAAGCGCTCATGGGCCAGCTCAGCAGCCTTTCCCATACCAACAATACCAGCAAGATTATGCGTACCCGCACGGTAGCCTCGCTCCTGTTCCCCGCCAAGCATAAAAGGCTCAAGCTCGAGCCCTTCGCGCAAATACAAAACCCCAACACCCTTAGGGCCATAAACTTTATGCCCCGATAGGGCAAGCATATCTACACCTAAATCTTTGACATTAACAGCTTCATAACCAAACGCCTGAACAGCATCACAAAAAAGAAAGACACCTTGCCTATGGACAAGCTTACCAATGGCGCTAATATCGGTTTTTACACCTGTTTCATTATTGACAAGCATAAGGGCAACCAAGAAGGTATTTGGCTTTAGAGCTGCTTGCACCTGTTCAGAACTAATAACACCATCCTCACCAGGAACCAGGTAACTAAGCTCCGCACCTTGCTGCTCGAGCCATTCGCAAGAAGCCAAAACCGCTTTATGCTCGAGCTTACTGGTAACAATATGCCCTCCAGGATGACTCGCCGACAGCATTCTTAAGGCTTGATTTATTGCTTCGGTGGCACCTGAAGTAAAAATGATTTCCTTGGACTTAGCCCCAATGGCAGCAGCAACTTGTTCCCTTGCTGTTTCTAAACCCCGCCTGGCTTGTTGACCATAATAATGAAGGCTCGAGGGGTTGGCAAAAGTTTCTGAGAAATAAGGCATCATGGCCTTTAAAACCAAAGGATCAACTGGCGTTGTTGCGGCATAATCAAGATAAATCATAGCTACCTATTTCTAAAATTATTCAAGCTAGAAATCATGTCCAATCAAATTCATCAAAACGGAAACTTGCAAAAGCAATAACCTTGATTTAAAGGGTATCTGACGTAAAGACAGCATTAGGAAGAGGAGAAAACTTCACTTCTATGTCTATTAACTGGCAAAAACGGTAGGTAAAGGCTCGAGCTGGATAAGTTGTTTTTCCGACACCAAATCTGCAAGACTTGTCGCTTTGAGAACATCCCTCACGGCTTTATCAACCTGACGCCAAAGACCTTCGGTGGAGCACTGACCTATTCGGTCACAGTTATCTTCGTCTTCAATACAGGAAACCGCCGCAAAACTTCCTTCTAAAAGTTCAACCACCTCAAGAGCATGAATAGCGTCTAGAGATTTTGCAACACGGTAACCGCCATAGGCACCTCTAATTGATTCAACATAGCCAGCTTTTCTTAAAACCGCTACCAGTTGCTCAAGATAATGCTGAGAAATGCCTTGCCTCTCCGAAACATGTTTCAGGCTAACGGGTTCATCTCCGTTAAGGGCAATTTCTACCAGGGCACGCATGCCATATTGGGCTCGAGTTGATATCCACATAAGTCAACCTATCTTGACAATTATAGCGACTATCTTAGATAAGGGTCAATCAAGGAGGGTACAGGCAAAATTATTTCTGGGCAAATTTGTCTTATTGCGCCTACACGTGCTACAATCACAAGGTTGACTTGAAGCTGACTTCAAGGGTATTGATGAGAGTTCATAGTGATTTGAGGTAACTGAAATGGCTAAAGTATGTAGTATCTGTGGCAAAGGCCCGATTGTGCGCAATCTTTTGGTTCAAAGTGGTAAAGCAAAACGCCAAGGTGGCGTAGGTCGTAATACCACGGGCAAAACCAAAACCTGGAAATACCCCAATTTGCAGCGGGCTAAAGTTTATCAAAATGGTCAAGCACGTACGATGCGCGTATGCACCAGTTGCATTCGCTCAGGCAAAACAGTTTCGGCCTAAGAAGATAGTAAAAGAGAAAAAGCTGAGGTTTGAAACCTCAGCTTTTTCTTTGCATCATGGTAAACTCCTCCAACGTGTTTTGCGTAAGGTGAGGTGTTCTTATGAGCATGCTAAGGCAAATCAAACTTGGTTGGTATATCTTAATTGCCTTATTTATTTACAGTATCAGCATGACGTTTGCCTATTTTGGATTGCGAAAAACCTCCAAACTTATTGAGGAACAACCTGCTGTCATTCAAGAAGCACCTGTATTAGAGAGCTCTTCACCTGAAGGTTTGTGGTTTCCGATACCAGGGGCCAGCTTACCCGAAGACGACAGCTATCTACCGGGAAGTCCAAGAACTTATCGCCGTGGTGAGAATCAAGGTTTTGACTTTTATGGTAATGATGCAGGCATACCCATTGTCTATGGTCAGGCCGTTATTGCTGCCAGTGACGCTACCGTCATACGCGCTGATACGGTTTACACCGAAATATCTCAGGCGGCTTGGCAAGCTTTACTTACAAAGGTTGCCAGTGATGGGGCAAACGATACCGACTTAAACCTTTTAAGGGGCCGACAAATCTGGCTCGAGCTAGCTGACAAATCAATCTTACGTTATGCGCATCTCTCAGCCATTAACCCCACCATAAAAGTCGGCTCAAAAGTTTACCGAGGTCAAGTGATTGGCTATGTGGGAAACTCGGGTACGGATGACGGCGTGGCAGGTTCAAACCGAGGTGCTCGGCTACATTTTGAAATCTGGCGCAGTGACGGGCAATTTATTGGTCAAGGCTTAAGTATCGCAGCGGTACGAGATTTAGCTAAGTCAATCTTTGTTGGCCCTTAACACTTAACTAAAGCATGATACATTTTGGAGACTTGAACCATGCCCCATAACCCTACCGCCTTTGAAATTGTCTGGCGCAATGTCTGGGTAAGAGCTGTTTGTTACGTTCTTGCTGTTGTCTTTCTACTTTGGTTACTTATCCGTTACCGCAATGGGTATTTGTTTGCGCTGCAAGTTGGCATCATTGGCTTTTTTCTTGCTTATGTGCTCAATCCTCTGGTTAATGTCTTACAAAGAATCAAGATTCGACGTGCTCTCGCCGTTACCATTGTTTATTTTTTACTTATAAATATTCTGGTTTTAGGCTCTGTTTTACTTACCCAAATTGTTACCCAGCTTGCTAGTTTTATTAGCCTTATTCCTGAAGCGTTCACTAATATAGGAACCAGTCTTGGCTCAGTATCAAGTTGGTTTAGCCACAGATTCGACACTCTTATCAATGCCTTGCCAACCATCCTTTCTGAGCGTTTTGGTGTCCAAACCTCTAATGATCAACTTAGCCTACTGGTTCAAGAGCGCTTGCAAAATCTTTTAACCAGCGCGGTCAATGCCATTAATACCTTTCTCGAGAAAGTTGCAAAACAAGGCCCAAGTGTTTTGCTTTCTGGGGCGACTTCGATCATCTCAACGACTTTGCAAATCGTTTTGATCATTCTGGTGAGCGGTTATTTTCTGTTTGATTTTCCAAAATTTGTTCAAAGCTTCAGGCGCATTATCCCGGTAAGATATCGCGATCTCTTTGATGATCTTAGAAAAAAAGCCGATGTCGCAGTTGGTGGCTATATACGCGGACAGCTTTTAATTACCCTGTGTCTAGGGGTTTTTATCTATATTGGCCTAATAATATTAGGGATACCTTCAGCTTTAGCCATTAGCTTTTTGGCGGCTATCTTTAATTTAATTCCTTATCTTGGACCCATTATTGGGGTTATACCTGCGGTACTTTTAGGCTTTACCATTGGCCCCTGGACAGCTCTGGGGGCAGTCATCGTATTTATTATTGCCAATCAGCTCGAGGGTAATGTTTTAGGGCCTTATATCTTATCGAAAAGCACTGACTTACACCCTGTTACTGTACTTCTTGCCATTCTTACAGGCGCAGGCTTATTCGGGCTTTTGGGAGCGCTCCTCGCGGTGCCGACAGTGGCATTAGGTAAAGTTGTTCTTGAAGAATATCTCTTTAAACGCCCTGCCTATCAGGATCCTCAATTGGCGATAAGTTCTGGTACCCAGACACCTCAAAAGAAACGAAAACGCTAGTTTGCCTGCTCTTCAGGCTCGAGCAGTTTTGCTTTTAACTTAGCCACTTCTTTATCAAGGTCAGATTCACCAGAGCTTCCCCCTAGTTTTTCTTTTAACCAGAGAGCAATTTTGCGCTCATCCAACCCTGAAAGACGTCTCAAACTTTCTTGCCAACTGAGTTCTTGAGTTTCACCCCGAAAAAAAGCTTTGGCTCGGTTAGCAATGAGATAGGTAGTTAAAGCATTGGTACTGCTCGAGGCAGCAATACCAATAAAAGGCAGCGCCTTCGCCAACCATTTGCTGGCATAACGTTCAGTCAACGAAAGACTAAGTTTCTTACCTGCACGGTTTATCAGGCTATTACTTCCGACACTAACCCCTGTCACCAAAAAAATGAGTTTTTGCTGATCGAGTTTTGTGAGCGGAAAATCGTTAAGGAGGGCAAGTTCAATTACCATTTCCGCCTGCAGTTTAAAGGTAGCCGAAATGTCGGCGGCAAACCCAACCGTCAGAGCAGTTAGCGTTCCGATTCCTGGAATAAGACCTGCGCTCGAGCTAGCCGCCCCCACCATCGCCGTTTGCTGAATTTTCTTTTTGGTTACTTGTTCCATAAGCGCTTCTTTAGAAGCCTCTGGATTTTGTGCTTTCAGAGTTTCCACACGTTTTCTTGCAGCACTTACATCTGCCTGACTCAGCACACTCAAAATACTGGCTAATGCCCCTGTCATAAGAGGTTTGGCTTTTTCGGATGTGCCTGAAGAATCGTTTACATTACTTGCCATAGCTAAAGCTTAGTCCTTATGCAACCCCTAGTCTTCCGACTTTCTTACGATGTTTTAGGTTTATGAGAATTCTCCATAGGTGTTATTGAGTTTGATTTTTAGCAAATCCAAAGGTTAAGCGTAAAGGTCAAATTTTTTTCTTAGTTGATGTGTTCGTCATTTCAGGTTTCGCTGGAATCATAGTCCCACTATTGCAAAGAACGCCGTTTATCCTTCTCAGCAAAACTTGGAACGAAGGTAGTTTGGCTTTAAACGGGCTCGAGCCCGTTTTTTTTCGACTAGAATCAACCAAAAACATTTATGCCATGCTTACTGCATAGCTTTCTGGTTTCATAATCAAACCAGCCCTGACCACCCGTATGTAAGACTTGAGTCCTCAAGTCTTCAAGAACCTCATGAACCAGTCGTTGCGGAATCGTTCTATCGGGCAAATTCAGATCGTATAAGACATCCTCAATAAGCACATCTCCTACTGGACCCATATAGTTAACCAGTAAATTACGCAAATCATTAACAAAGCGCGGAGAAACCGTCGCCGAATCAAGCTCGACCAAATCATAACTATGGAGCTCTTCCGCGGACTGGAGAACATCCTCGAGCCTCAAATGCTTTTTAAAGGCAATATCTCGCAAACTATCTAAACCGTTTAAATAGGTCAGTAGCTGTAGCGCACCCACACTTAAAACAATATTCTTAACATCGTTTCTAACGGGGTTAGCCAGTAAGACGCAATCTTCATGAAGCAAGAATTTACCTGCGCGTTGGGCTTCATCAACCCTGCGAGAAGCCTCAAGCAAAACCAATTCCAAAGGCAATTTCTGACTCTCTATAGGCGCAGCCATGTTGGGCAAAAACTTAAACCGACCCTCGCCCCAGCTAAGCAAAACCGATACGGCATCAATGTCTAAACGTACACCCGCTTGACCTTCTTGACCAAGTCCGGCATGTACGAGTTTTCCATCTCGGTAAAAGATAAAGCCTTTGGTTCCTTGAAATTGCCTGATGACAAGACAACCTGTTACTCGGTTCATGGCCAAGTACTGCAAAAGATTTCCTAAACCACCTTGACTTAACTGACCCTGCAAGTCCATCTTTTCCAGTCTACTCAAGAACCACGAAATAAACCAGCCGTTTTACACCATCCCCTAGACTCTATTTGTGTTTAGCAAGCTCAATACAGGCTTTGTCTAAGGTATAACGATGCGATTCGCAAGAATTTAGGGAAGCCTCAAACGTGAAAATACATGGTAGCGTATGGCGGTTAAAGCTCGGCTCGAGCTTTTTGGTTTAAGGAGTTTTATGTACTCGATTTGTCTGCTTCCCGGAGACGGTATTGGACCCGAGGTTGTTCCGTCTGCCCAAGCAGTTTTAAATGCCTGTGGTTTAAAGTTTAAATTTATTAATGCCGAAGCGGGCTGGGCATGTTTTGAAAAAACAGGAAAAAGCGTTCCCGCCGAGACGCTAGACAAAATAATAGCCAGTGACGCCTGTTTAGCAGGTGCATTCACCAGCCCCAAACGCAAGGTGGAAGGTTTTTTTAGTGCCATCCGCTATTTAAGGCGAGAACTTGATCTTTTTGCCAATTTACGCCCAGCCAAAAGCCGACCCGTTAAAGACAGCTCTCCTGATATTGATATGCTCATGGTCCGTGAAAATACCGAAGGGCTTTATGTGGCTCAGGAAAGACGCTATGGAGATTTAGCCATTGCTGACGCGGTAATTACCAGGCAAGCCAGCGAGCGCATTACTAAAGTGGCCCTGGAGCAAGCAAGCAAGCGCCGAAAGAAACTTGCCATCATTCATAAAGCCAATGTTTTACCTGTCACCTCAGGGTTTTTTCTCGAAGTAGCTCAAGCTGAAGCTGCCAAACACCCTGAGATTCAAAGCTATGATTTAATCGTTGACGCTGCCGCCATGATGTTGGTGCGTTCTGCAAGCCAGTTTGATGTCATGGTTACTACCAATCTTTTTGGCGATATTTTGAGTGATCTTATGGCCGGATTGGTTGGCGGTTTAGGCATAGCACCGAGTGCCAATATAGGGGATAAGTACGCGATTTTTGAATCCGTGCATGGGTCTGCACCAGACATTGCGGGTAAGGGCATTGCTAACCCCTGCGCCACCATTCTTTCTGCGGTTATGATGCTCGAGCATTTAGGTGAAAAAGAAACTGCCCAAGGCATTGATAACGCTGTTAATAAAGTTTTGGCAACAGGGCCAAGCACGCCCGACCTAGGGGGCAGTGCCACAACCCAAGAATTCACCCATGCAATTATCAAAGCATTATGATACCCTCTCATCTGTTAAGCTTTTCTTTAAGTTAGGCTTTTTGGTGGGCATGTTGGTCTTATGTTGCAAACTTCAACCCCCAGACATCTTTGTTTTTGAGAGGTCTAGGTAAATGTACGCATTACAACAAGCAATGAGAGCAGTCAGGGCAAACTGGGTTGCCAGCGTTTCAACCATTGCTACTATGATTTTATCGCTAACGGTGTTAGCAGGCTTTAGCCTTTTAACTTTAAATTTAAATGCCTGGCTGTCTCGCTTACAAAGTGAGCTCGAGCTTAGTGCTTATCTTAGTGACAGTGCAGATGAGGCCGTTTTGCTAGGTACCATTAAAGCTTGGCCTGAAGTCTCGAGCGTTGACTACATTCCAAAAGAGCGTGCTATTACTGATCTCGGCATGGATTTTCCAAGCATTTCTCTGGCTACTGACCTAGTTGGTAACCCTTTACCCAATCGGCTTGACCTTAAGGTAGTTGACCCAAGACTGGTCAACACTGTTAGTAGCAAATTAAAAAACTTATCAGGCATCAATGAAGTCCAGGATGGGTCAGATACCGCTCAAACCTTTGTTGCTATTAATGAGTCCGTTCAAGTCATAGGCTCAATATTGATTATTGTGCTTTTAACCAGTAGCCTCTTTGCTATCGTCAATTCAATTCGCGCAGCCATCACCGCCAGAGCAAGAGAAATCGAAGTTATGCGGCTGGTTGGGGCAACCCGTGAGTTTATAAGAGCCCCTTTTTTAATTGAAGGCTTTTTGCTTGGTCTAATTAGCGCCTGTGTTGCCTTGGTCCTTATTATACCTGGCTATCAATTTGTCCTGTTTCGCCTTTCAGATCGCCTACAGTTTTTACCTCTGGTTCGTGACCTTTGGTTACTTATTCGCGTCACAGGTTTACTTTTTGCACTTGCCTTGCTGGTAGGTATTGTAGGCAGCGCTATTTCTATCTCTCAGCATTTACGTGAGGAAATTTAGATGCGTCGCTATAGTCTTTGGCTGAGTATTTTTATGCTTTTCTTTACGATAGGACTGGCGCAAGAAAGCGATTTACAAAAACAACTGGAAGGCGAGGTCGCAGACTACCAATCCCTTCTTGAAGAACGCGCCTCGGAACTTAGCTCCATAGAAGAGACCTTGGGTACAACCGCTAACCAACTTAACGAGCAGATTGCTCAGCGAGATTCTCTCAGTGAAGATTTATCAAGTCTAAAATCTGAAAAAAAAGAGCTCGAGGCTAGCCTTGCTGATTTAGAAGCTCAGCTGGCAGATACTCAAAGCCAAACAGCTGATTTGCAAGATGAAATTGCGCAGCTCAAAGTTCGCGTCGAAGGCATTCTTATCAATATGTATAAACAAAGGGGGGGTAGCTTTGCGAGTACCCTTAGTCAGGCAAAGAATTTTCATGATTTACAAGTAAACAACTATTACTTATCGCTTTTGGCTGAGCAAGATTTAGCGCTTATTATGCAACTGGACACTAAGGCAAAAGACCTCGCAACCTTGCAACAAGAGCAGTCTTTGCAACTTGCCAACCTTGACGCCAAAAAGACTGAGCTAAGTGACAATGAGACCAGTTTGGTGGCCAAACAAGACGAACTAAAAAGCCTGATTGGCAATTTGCAATCATCTCAAGAAGGTCAGTTGGCCTTAAGGGCAAACCTGCTAAAAGAGCAAAGCAATCTTGAGAACAGCATTTCACAGGCGATAGAAAAGCTCGAGCAAGAAAAAGAGCGTTTGCGCCGTGAAGCCGAGGATAAAAGACGACAGGCTGCTAGTGCCGGTACTGAGGCAGAGCGCCAAGTTCTTATTGCCGAAGCGGAAAAAGCTGAAACTCGATTGGCAGCTTTAGGGGCACCCTTGCCTGCTTTAACTTCAGGTTATATCTACCCTATTGATAGCCCAACACTGGTGAGTCGTTACAAAGATATAGGCTCAGGGGTCATTTTGACCACTGAATTAGCTGGCGCTGCAGTCAGAGCCATCAACAAAGGCATCGTTAGAGAAATGGGGTTTTTCTCAGCCAATGATGGCTATACGGTTACCATTCAGCACAGCGAATCTTTAAGCTCTTCTTATGTCAATTTACAGGCAACACCTTTAGTAGATGTGGGTGATGTCGTTGAGCAAGGGCAAATTATTGGCTATCTAGGAGGGGGCACCTTAACACCGCCTAATGCCCTCAGGTTTTACATGATTAAAACCAATGCCGATGGGAGTTTTGTCGCTTTTACCGACCCGGCAGGGCAACTTGGATTTTAGCTAAAACCATGAACTGGTTAGAGCGGGCGGGTCATTACCAAGAGCAAAAGGAAGATTTTGTCATCATTACATTAGTAGAGGTTCGGGGTCATGCACCAAGATCAGCAGGCAGCAAAATGCTGGTTACCAAAACGGACTTTCATGGCAGTATCGGTGGAGGTAATCTTGAAAAAACAGCCATTAGTAAGGCTCGAGCCTTACTAGAGCAAACCAAACAACCTACCGAGTTTTTTAATCTTAAACTCAATTTGCAATCAGGCGATTTCGGCATTCAATGTTGCGGAGGTGAAGTTAAAGTTATGCTCGAGCGTATAAACACTCACAGACCTAGCGTTGTTATTTTTGGCGCAGGGCATGTAGGGCAAGCGCTCCTTGGTGTCCTTGGCTTACTCCCCATAGATATTTACCTCATTGATTCTCGCCAAGAGCTTGTTAAAAACGCAATCAAACCTTCAACAGCCAAGCTTATAACTCTCCATGAACTCATTCCTGAAGCTGCCTTCGCCACTCTGCCTCAAAACAGTATTTTACTTATCTTAACGCACGACCATGCAGAAGATTTAGCGATTTTAGATACAGCGCTTAAGGTTGATACTTACCCGTTTATCGGACTCATTGGTAGTCAGGTAAAATGGCAAACCTTTCAACATGAATTAAGAAAACAAGGACACTCTGATGAAACGCTCGAGCGAGTACATTGCCCTATCGGCCTTGAAAACCTTAAGGAAAACCACCCAGGTGCCATTGCCATATCAACTGCCGCACAAATCTTAGCATTGTTACAAAACCAAGGAGTTCAGCTTGAACCATGACACACTCATTCGGCGCACTTTCGCCCTAGCCAGTCAAGCCAGAGTTAAGGGAAATCATCCTTTTGCTGCTTTACTCACTGACTCATCTGGAAAAATCATTCTTGAAGCCGAAAATACCGTAACAACCGAAAAAGATAGTACAGGGCATGCTGAAACCAATCTTATGCGCCTAGCCTCAAAGACCTTTGACCGCGACTTTTTACAGACATGTACGCTCTACTCCAGCACCGAACCATGCATTATGTGTTCAGGTGCTATCTACTGGACAAATGTCAAGCGGATTGTTTTTGGCCTAAGGGAAAGCGAACTTCTGGCAATCACGGGCAATAATCCAGAAAACCCTACCTTAAGCTTGCCTAGCACTAAAGTTTTCGAACTCGGCAAAATTGCCATCGAAGTGATTGGCCCCGTCTTAGAAGATGAAGCGAGACTTGTGCATGAGAGGTTCTGGGAACAGTTTCTTTAAAAGGCTGTACACCATTCCTTAAAAAACCGCAGTCTACATAGCTTTGTTATTCAGCTATCAGGTTTAAACTAAGACAATTTAATCCATGATCAGTTTTCAGAAGGCTAAGCCAAATGTTTTTGTGTTTAGCATCTGTTCTGTAAATCTTTTTAGAGGTACTTAGCTAGGCTCGAGGTGAAAGCAATGCCAGACATCAAACTTACCGCCCCTATTCTTCCCGAATACGAGGCCATTTTAAGCCCCGAAGCGCTTCAGTTTGCCGCCAAGCTTCATCTAGCTTTAAACGACCGCCGCGCAGAGCTCTTAGCCAATCGTGAAGAGCGTCAGGCCATTTTTGATAAGGGAGGCTTACCTGATTTTCTTGAAGAAACCAAACACATTCGCGAAACTGACTGGAAAGTTGCCTCAACCCCTGCGGACTTAAACGATAGACGTGTAGAAATTACTGGCCCTCTTGATCGCAAGATGATGATTAACGCCTTTAATAGTGGCGCTAAAGTCTTTATGGCAGATGCCGAGGACAGCATGGCCCCCCATTGGGATAATGTGATTCAAGGGCAAATTAATTTAAAGGATGCCGTTCGTAAAACCATTAGTTTTTACGATGAAGCCAGA
Organism: Trueperaceae bacterium; assembly: GCA_024642575.1. GTDB lineage: Bacteria > Deinococcota > Deinococci > Deinococcales > Trueperaceae > JAHEBB01. Next base: position 13,889 of record JAHEBB010000003.1, read on the forward strand.
GGTAAAAGCTATGAACTCAATGACTCAAAGCTTGCCACCTTATTGTTACGTCCGAGAGGCTGGCATTTGCATGAAAAGCATGTTTTGGTTGACGGAAAACCAATAAGCGGCGGGCTTTTTGATTTCGCGCTTTATATGTACCACAATGCCAAATACCTTTTAGAGCACGGCAGTGGACCCTATTTTTACTTACCTAAGCTCGAGTCTCACCTTGAGGCAAGACTCTGGAATGACGCTTTTGTTTTAGCGCAAAACGAATTGGGAATACCGCAGGGGAGCATACGGGCAACGGTGCTCATTGAAACCATACTAGCGGCGTTTGAAATGGACGAAATCCTTTACGAACTTAAAGACCACATGTCAGGGCTTAACGCAGGTCGCTGGGACTATATCTTTAACTTCATTAAAAAGCTAAGAAACCACCCTGACAAAACCTTGCCTGACCGCGCCCAGGTCACTATGACTGTACCGTTTATGAAAGCTTACGCTGAACTTCTGGTTAAAACCTGCCATCGTCGCGGCGCTCACGCCATTGGTGGCATGGCGGCCTTTATTCCCAGCAGACGTGACGAGGATGTCAATAGAAAAGCTTTTTCCAGTGTTTTAGCTGATAAAAGACGTGAAGCCAGTCAAGGTTATGACGGTACCTGGGTTGCCCATCCTGACTTGGTACCCGTTGCCAAACAAGCCTTTGATGAAGTTTTAGGCGATAAACCAAATCAAAAAGACAATTTACGTCAAGACCTGACGGTTGAACAGCAAGACTTGCTGAATACCAAGTTTGACTCGAGCGTTACCGAAGCAGGCGTTCGCATGAATATCGATGTCGGCATACAGTATCTAAATTCCTGGCTAAATGGTAACGGTGCTGCCGCCATTTATAACCTTATGGAAGACGCAGCCACTGCCGAAATCAGCCGCGCCCAACTCTGGCAGTGGATAAAAAATAAAACTCAGCTTAACGACGGTCGCACCATAACAAGAGCTATGTACACTTCTATGAGAGATCAAGAGCTTAGCCGCCTTAAGCAAGACTACGGTGACAGTCGTTTTGATGAGGCTGCTGACATTATGAATCAACTCATTTTGACAGATGATTTTATCGCCTTTTTGACCCTGCCAGCTTACGAGCATATTTAAAAACTGAAGCGTTTAGATCACTTTAAAGGCTTTGGGTCGGCAATGGGCATTGCATACTAAGGTCGTAGTGGCTAGCATCCACAGTGGTTTTCTTCCCTAAATTGCTTATCAGATCATTAAAAAGAAAAAGGAAACAAGAGCCAGACATTAATCCAGCTCTTGTTTCCTTTTGAATACATTTAGTTTTCTTTAGGCTCAGTACCTTGTTTGGCCTGAGCTATAATGGCTTGCAAACTTGCCATCAGGTCTAGCATGCTGCCATCTTTGAGTATCTCCGTATTCTGAACCGCCCCATCAATCATCTGCCCAAGACCCATGCCTTTGGTGTACTGGCTCATCATGGCAGACATAGTTTCAGGTGAACCAAAAATCTGCATGTTACCGCGACTCATAAACTCGGCAATGGCTTTGGCCATCTCAATTTGTACGTCACGTCCTGCTTGAATGCGCAGTTTTTGCACTTCAAATTCAATAGCTGCGTGACTAAACTGCTCGCGGTTTTCTAGTGCCTCGCGTTCAACCGCAACCCTTGCCTGTTCAACATTGACCCTTTCACGCTCAATATCAACGTCAATGCGCTTGAGCGCCGTTTCACCTCTTGCTAAGCGTTCTTTAGCTTCGGCTTCTGCATCAGCTTTGGTGAGGGCTGCTTCTGCCTCGAGCTTGGCAGCTTCTTGAGAGGCAGTTGCCCTTTTTACTTGGGTAAAGGCTTCGACTTCTGCATCAGTCTCCTGACGAATGCGGTCTTCATCAATTTGCTGTTTGGCCGCAATAAGTTTGGTTTTGGCTGCACGCTCTGCTTCAGCCACACTTTTTACCGTGACCACTTCTTGTTCAGCCGTTTCACGAGCAGCCTTTGCTTCTAAAAAGCTTTTTTCAGCTTGCGCTCTGGCACGTTCGGCCTCGGCAATCTCTACTTCGCGCTGACGCTCAGCAATATCAACAGCTTTTTTCCGTTCAACATCGGCAGTTTCAAGCTCTTTTTGTCTGGCGATCAGTTCACGGTCACGCTCCAAGCTACGGCGTTTTACAGCTTCTTCTTGCGCAATGCGGGCTTCTTCTACCTGACGTTGCTGTTCTATGCCGTAGGTTTCTGCCTCCCGACCGCGTTCAGCCCTTGCCCTAGCTATTTCTGATTGCTGCGTGGCTTCGGCTTCGGCCTGTTCACGCTCGAGCTCCAAAGTTTCTTTCCGTGTATGTACATTCTTGGTCGTAATTTCTCGCAGCGCTTCTTGCTCAATACGGTTACGCTCAACCAAGGCTGACTGCGTAATTTCGGTAATCTTGCGCTTACCTTGCGCATCAAAGATATTGTTGTCACTGAGCATGTCCTGGTTAGTCTGGTCAAAACGAGAGATGGTAACACTCTCTAAGGTAAGCCCATTTTGCTCAAGATCAGTGGTTACAAGTTGTTGCACGGCACTGGCAAACTCATCACGCTGGGCGTGAATCTCTACCAAATCTTTGGTCGCAGCAACACTGCGGAGTGCAGAAACTAATTTTTCAAAAACCAGACTGGCAACTGACTCGTTATTGACACTTTTTTCACCCAAGCTTCGGGCTGCATTAATCACATCATCTTGATCGGGTAAAACTTTAATGTAAAATTCAGCGCGTACATCAACCCGCAAGTTATCCTTAGTTATAAGGGCATCTTGTCCAATTCGCTCAACATCAAGCTTCATGGTTTCAAGTGATACGGGCACCATTTGCTGCACAATAGGAATAAAAAGCCCGCCCTGATCAATTAAAACGCGGCGTCCGCCCATTCCTGTCATAACGTAAGCTTCATTAGCTGAAGGCTTAATGTAAAAGTTTTTTATCGCCCAAACAATCAAACCAATCGCCAGAAAAAATAGGCTAAAAACCATACTTACCAAACTATTCATAGCAGACCAGGTGGGCATAAAGCTCGAGCCAAAAAGGCTTAAACCTGCACTCACAAGCGCCAGAATCACAAACACAAAACCAATCATAAACGTCCTTTCTCGAGCTTAATCAGCTCAACAAGATATGCCCCTGAACTAGAGTCATAGTCTTTTATGGTTAAAGGCTCGCCAGCCAAGATTTCTCTATGACCCGCTAAAGCCCGACATGAAATGCGGTGAATATTGCCATAAGGGTCTTTGACATGAGCTACCCCGGAGGCTTCAGTAATGGCGTAGACCGCCCGCCCCTCGAGCCCAATCAAGTCACTTGAACGAATCGAGCTGGGTTTTTCCTTCAACAATTTGCGCATGAGTTTTGCCAACCCTTGCCCCACAAATGCCGATAAGCCAAAACTGGCTACAAGTGAAAGGGAAGCAAAAATCATAGGCGGTTTTATAAAGGAGGCAAACACCGAGTTAAAAATCAAGCCACTTAGTCCCCCTGTCATAAGAAGGAGGGGAAGCATGACAGAAAGAGGAAGCCCTTGCCCTAAACCAAAAAAACTCAAAATTTGACTTATGGCATTTTCCCCCATTTCATCTGATTCACCGTCGGAATCAAGCTCTCCCCCATCCGCCAAATCACCACTGTCTACATCCGCAGCAATATCAGCAAAAGCTCCTGTAGCAACCAGCGCTAAAGCAACAGTCAATCCTCCAATCAAAGGCAATAAAAACATAAAGTTCCACCACTCGAGCCAAAGCATAACTACCTCCTTTTGGCTAGTTGAAAAATCGTTAAGAAAAGTGTTTCAGGGTGCTACAAAAAACTAGCGTGTATGATGAATTTTTTATGCAATATCAGTCATGGTACAAGAATGACTCAGCATACGAACACGAAAAGAAACACGCTATAGCAAATTAATCTTTAAAGCGGCCTTCTCCAAGGTTAAACCTTCGTTTGGGAGGTCTTAGCTAAAAAGGCCGAAACAAATCAGGTGACACCTGCCATAAAAAAACGGACGCTGGTTTGCGCCCGACTTCGTGTCATATAAAGGCTATAAAGCCAAATTATTTACCTTCAGTTGGTTATGGCAAATACTTGCAAAGAAGAATTTCCCCGTAGCTCATTTTCATCCTTATAGTTTAATTTGACTCAGATCAAATGTCCTCATGCAAAAGTAGGATTAGTTTAACTGCTCGAGCCATAAATTAAACAACCGTGCTACGGGATTATTTGCCGTTTGGACAATGTCAAAGTGAGTTAAGCCCGGCAAGTTATAGGTTGAAAAAGCCGAGCCTGGTCTGGCATTTTGATAAGCAGCGAAACTTCTTGCATCAGGTGCTAAGCCGCGACCAGCGCCAATCGCCAAAGTCGGCGTGGTGACTTGACTCGTGGGAATATAACCCTTGGCGTTATCTAAGCGCACATTGAGGCTGCCCATATCTAAAGCTAAACGAATAGGAAAGTACCATTCTGTGGTATTGGTGTCAATTAGAGAGCTTGATTTGGCAACCTCTGCAATATTACTTCTTTCTCTGCTTAAATCGCCCTGATCCCAATCAACGAAACTCGCGCCTTTAGCCACGCCCGTAACACTTTGACTTCTAACCCCTTCAACTCCTCCCAAGATAACGGCTGTCAGGTTTCCAGCGGTTTCTGCATTAAACACCTGCCCCCAAGATGAGCTAAAAACAGTAGATGAGCTGTACTGATCATCCTCACTTAAACCTAAGGCAGCCAAATTGGTTAAAGGAAATGGATACAAACCTTCAGGTGCTAATTCTTTGGGCTTTAAATAACCCAAAAGTATAAGAACATCTCGTCGCACAAACATTTTAGGATTTAATGCAAAGGTCAGATAAGGGCTATCTTTCCCTTCCTCCAGACCTTTCACACCCGAAAACAGCTCGAGTGGCCCTAAGCCCAAACTTTCAAGCTTGATGTCAAACCCACCTGTGCGACCCAGACCCCCATCAAGCAGAACTAAGCCTGAAATATGCTTATAACCTGGATCCGTCTTACCTTGACCAAAGTCAAAAGCCGTATAAAACCCAGAAATAGCAGCGCCTAAAGAATGCCCTCCTAACAGAACCCGTGGGGCTTGCTCTTGAGCTTTTAAAATAACCTCGTGGAGATCGCGCAAGTGAACCTCGAGCCCCCAATACCCCATAAAGGCAATATCTTTTGGGGGAACAGGGTTAAATCCTTCAGGGGTTTTGTAATTTTTTACATAATAGTCAAAAGCCAAATAGGGATTACTGGTCCTGATGCTCTTTTTCATGACTGAGCGATCTTCAAAAATATTTGCTCGTCTATCAATTGCCCAGACCTCTAAACCATCATTACTTGAGACAAGCTGCCTAGCTAAAAGATCAAGGCTACCCGCCCCTCCGTAAATGCCCGGCATGAGTACCAGAATAGTATTGGTTGACGTCTTGCTAATATAGTAGCGCTCGTAGTAAGCCTTGTTATAAATGTCTGGGGTGTGTTCTTCCTGGTAGCCAGGAATGACAACATACTCGGTACGAATCAAATTTACAGGGTGAATGACTTCTAAATCTGCTAACTCAAGCTCGAGCTTTACCTGCGGGATAGGCAAGCAAGAAGGTAGTAAACCAATTAAACCCAAATATAAACCTATTACATGTTTAAAGCGTAAGAGACCTCTCATACCATCCCAATCATGCCCCGTCAAAGATGAGGATGGCTGAGAATACTTGGCATTCTTCCCATCCCTAATTCATAGACTACGTTAACTCAAACCTATCTAGTAGGGTTTAATGCAATGAAAGATTTCCATTACATTCGTAGTATTGAGCTAATAAGTCAACCTAACCATACTCAACTTGTTTTAACATACGCTAAATGAGCCAAAGTGAGGATATAACAACATTCTACCTTTAGCCTAATCTATCTTGCAGCAGTTAGAAAAATGCTCACATGAGCTTAAAGCATATGATAGGCTCATTTCATGGCAATGGAAGTTTGCAGTTATCGCCTAAGTTCGCAAGGCAAACCTGTGGGAAGTCAAGTTATCACCACGAGCGAGCGAGGGCTAAATGTCTATTTAGAAACCAAAATGCAATTACAGGGCTCTCTTGGAAATGTCTCAGTGAGTCAGCAAAGTAAAGTGCATAAGGATAAGCTAAGCTCCTACTTTTTTAATGAAGAAACGCAAGAGGGAAGCAGCAAGCGCCAGTTTAATGTCACCTTTGATTATCAGCGGGGGCTGGTAAGGGCAAGTCGCTCACCTCAAGATCAGGCAGAGGTTCCTCTGGTTCAGAATTTTTCTGACCCTTTGAGCATGCTTTATCAACTCAGACAGCTAAGCGAAGATGACAGTTTTTGGCAAATTCCTATGCTGGGCAAAAATGTAAGTGTAGAGCGCATCGGGGAAAAGGTGTTAGAAACTAGCCTGGGTGAAAAAGACTGTTTTGTCTATAAGCTCTGGCCAGGGGCTAGTTACGTCTATGTTGCCAAAGAAGCGCCCAATCTAATCATCATGATGACCCAGCGTCTTGAGGGTCGTTCCGTTGATGCCCAACTCATTCGCGTAAGTCATGAGGCAAACTCGAAATCCCGCCCCTCCGGGCAAAACCAGCAGCGCCGCAGACCCAAACGTACCGCTCGTAAACATAATTCCAATCGGCAAAGTTGATGTCTCATCTATGTTTTACAGCTACGATGAGGCATTAAGCTGGCTGTTTAGCCAAACTCGAGATGGGGCACCCCGCTCACTGGAACGTATAAAAGCCTTATGGCAAGTTGCAGGCTTAGACTCTCCCAAGTCTTGCCTCTATGTTGTTGGTACCAATGGCAAAGGGTCTGTAGCAACCATGTTAGCAACGGCTTTAAAACACGAAGGATTCAAAGTGGGTTGCTTTACTTCGCCTCATGTCTCAGATTTTAGAGAACGTATTACCCTGGATTCTGAACTCATTTCTAAAGAAAACGTTCTTGACCTTTTAAATGCCTTATCTAAGCTCGAGCCAGAGCCAAAACCTGCTTTTTTTGAGCTTAGCCTTGCCCTTGCACTGCTCTATTTTGCACAAGAAGCAGTTGATATTGCGGTTATTGAAGCAGGTGTCGGTGCTAAGCTTGACGCTACCAATGTAATTGCAAATGTAAAAGCAACCCTTATTACCAATGTCTCGCTTGATCATCAAACTACCCTTGGAAAGAATCTTAGAGTAATTGCCACAGATAAGGCTGAAGCCATCCGACCGGGAACTCCCGTATTTACAGCCGCCCGAGGAGAAGCGCTCGAGGTTATTCTCGAAAAAGCTGCGCAGTTAAACAGCTTAGTCACCATCATTCCTCCACAAGCATCACACCTTGAAGAAAATAGCTTAGTCGTCAAAGCCTGTTTGGAGAATCTTGGCATTTCACCCTCAAGCATTGACATTGGTTTACAAGACCCTAAGCTACCTGCTAGGCTCGAGCGTTTTAACCTTAACGGGCGACTTATTATTCTTGATGGTGGTCACAACCCCGAAGCCATTCGCGCCCTTTGCCAATCTATTGAAGGCCCCGTGATTGCCCTATTTAGCGCCAAACACAGCAAAGATGCCAAAACCAATCTCGGTATTCTTAGCCAAAAAGCCAAGACCATTTTCCTCACCAGTGTTTTAGGTGAAAAGCCTGATATAGATGGCTATCCTTATTTTGCTCAGCCCAAAGAAGCTTTAGACCTTGCTTTAGCTGACCCATCAGGTTTACCCATTGTCATTTCAGGCTCGTTTTACTTAGCCGGAGAGTTAAGGCCCATTTTAAAAAGGTTAAGCAAAGCAATCAATCCAATCGCTGCTTAGCAAAAAAGTCACTAAGTATCCCGGAACAAGCTCTTTCCAGAACACCCGCTTTGACCTTTAGCTGGCGTTTCCAAGGTAGGTCATTTAGATTGCTTACCGAGCCTAAAGCGCCTTCGCGTATATTGGCTGCTCCGTAGACTAAGTTAGGAATGTGTGCCTGTAAGAGTGCGCCAAAACACATGGGGCAAGGCTCGAGCGTAACATAAAGCGTGCAATCACTCAGCCGCCAATCCCCAAGAACTTGAGCTGCCTGCCTAAGTACCAACAATTCTGCATGAGCGGAAGGGTCATGTGCTTTTTCCGTCATATTATGTGCCTTAGCTATTACCTCATTACCCTTTACTAAAACAGCCCCAACTGGCAATTCTCCTGACAGACTAGCGAGCCTGGCTTCCTCTAGCGCTAACCTCATATACTTGCTATCGCTATCTTCCGTTTGAATAAGCACATCTGGGTCGGCAATCACGTCTTCAATCCAAATGACCTGATGACCTGAAGCCAGAACCTTTAAACTACCCCGATCTTCACGCGGAATTTTAAGATCAATCAAAACATCTTTGAGCTTTTTGCTTCCACCTCGAAGGTGAATTCTGTCGCCTGCTTGCCTCGAACGGTACACCAGATTCGGATAGTTCTCTAGAACATGAGGGCTTACATTAATAGGCAACTGCTCTGCATAGCATACAGGCTCTATCTTTGAGGGTTGAATATTAGACTGAACAATGCTTAGTTTGCCATAAGCCGCTCGAGCGTGTTTTTCTTTTGCCAAACTTAACCGCTTTGGTGTCTCGGAATGAGTTAATGCCAGCACCTTCTCAATTCGCTCAAAAGACACTTCAATATCACAATTTTGCAGCAACTTAACCACTGCCTGCCGCTGCAATGCTGGATGCGCCTTTGTCAACTTGGATAGGTCGAGTTCCGAATCCCGAAAAAGCTTAGTCGAAATTTCTGTCATAAAATCAAGTTGATGACTTTGCAAATGAGCAAGCCTCGCCACAGAAGGTTTAAACTTTGGATACCGCTGCTCTATTAAAGGCAAAATCTCATGTCTTAACCAGGCTCGAGTGTAGCTCGTGTCAAAATTGCTTGGATCTGTTCGGTAAGACTGTTTTAAGGTATACAAGTACCCTAATAAATCCGATCTGGATACTTCTAGTAGGGGTCTGAAGACCTGACGATTTAATGGCTTTATCCCGGATAAGTGTGCGGCACCTCGGATGAGTTGCATAAATACTGTCTCAACCTGATCATTGAGCGTATGCGCCGTAAGAATATAGTCCGCAGCATGCTTTTTGGCAATACGAGTTAGAAAACCATAGCGCAACTTTCGCGCAGCTTCCTCCAAATTCCAGCCTTTTTCCTGGGCGATCTTAGCTACAGGACTTTGCTCTGTATGACATAGTTTGCCAAAGTGATCAGACAAATTCTTTACAAACTGAGCATCCTCTGCCGATTCAGCACGAAGCTGATGGTCAAAATGAGCAACCTCAAACTCGAGCCTAAGATGCTCACAAATCCGAAACAGCGCCACCGAATCTGCACCGCCTGACACAGCCAACAGAAACTTACGCCCCTCGGGTAAAGACTCTGTTAAAACCTCACGAACCTTAGCTTCTAAAGACACAAGGCTTATTATGCCCTATTCATTGTTGGCAGCGCATACTCATTTGCCACCGTATACTAAGTCATGACGGTTACTGTTATTGTTCTTGATTCTGTTGGACTAGGCGCTTTACCCGATGCACAGGCATTTGGTGATGCTGGCGCTCATACCCTTGACCACACTTTACAAACAACTAAGATGAATCTACCCAACTTTGAAAAGTTGGGCTTAGGAAATGTTGCTGGCATATCGTCTTTAGCCACAACGCCCAATCCCCTAGCTTCTTATGGCAAACTCTTAGAAGTCTCGCCTGGTAAAGATACCACCACAGGTCACTGGGAATTTATGGGCGTTATTTTGGAACACGCTTTTAAAACCTTTCCCCCTGATTATCCTTCTTTTCCTAGAGAAGTTATGGATGCTTTTGATGCAGTTACTAGGGGTCATTTGGGTAACTATGCGGCTTCGGGCACCGATATTATTGAAGAATTGGGTAAAGAGCATATGTCTTCGGGCAAACCCATTGTCTATACCAGTGCTGACAGCGTTTTTCAAATAGCTTGCCACACTGATGTCGTACCTCTTGAGCAACTTTATGTCTGGTGCAAAGCCGCCAGAGACATATTACAAGGGGACTACGCCGTGGCTCGAGTCATTGCGCGGCCATTTGAAGGAAAACCAGGAGAGTTTAAACGTAATGGAGCAGCCCGCAAAGATTTTTCAGTCTCCCCGCCTCATCCAACCATTTTAAACGAGCTTAAAAATGCAGGCAAAGAAGTTATTGGCGTTGGGAAAATCCCAGACATTTACAACCATGAAGGCTTTAGCCAAGAGGTTAAAAGCGTTTCAAATTTGGATGGTTTAGAAAAAACGCTCGAGCTTATGAAAACCAGACCCAATGGTCTCATTTTTACCAATCTGGTCGAGTTTGACTCTCTTTATGGTCACCGTCGAAATCCTCAAGGCTATGCTCAAGCTCTAAAAGATGTTGATGACAGATTGCCGCAGCTTTTAGAAGTAGTCAAGGGTGACGATGTTCTTATTTTGACCAGCGATCACGGCAATGATCCGACTTGGCCTGGCACAGACCATACCCGTGAATATGGCATGCTTTTGGTTTATAGCCCTAAGATTCAAGGTAAAGATCTAGGAATTAGGCAAACCTTTGCCGACATAGGCGCAACAGTTGCCCATTTACTGAAAGTGAGTTGGAAAGGCGCAGGCTCGAGCTTTCTTTAATCGTCTTGACGTAGCAGGTAAATAAAAAAGGCTCGAGCCAAAGCTCGAGCCTTAATATTAATAGAAAAAATTTACTCGAAATCTACCAGTTCAATAATAGCTTCTTGAGTTGCGTCACCACGTCTATGACCCAAACGGTATATACGAGTGTAACCACCAGGGCGCGTTTTATAAACAGGTGCAATTTCATCCATAAGCTTACGTAAAATGTCTTTGTCATGGATTTCTCTGGCAACAAGTCGTCTCGCATGAAGATCGCCACCACGTGCCGTAGTAATCAATTTCTCAACATAGCTTTGTAGGTTCTTGGCTTTGGTTATCGTCGTCGTGATGCGATTATGTCTAAATAAAGCAGTAGCCTGAGCACGGTTTAGCGCAACCCTGTGACTACTACTACGGTTAAGTTTTCGTCCACTTGATAAATGTCTCATGGGCTTACTCCTTTAGTTTAAGGCCTTTTGCAGCAAGTTGTTCGGCAATTTCACCCAGTGATTTTTCGCCGATGCCGCCGACTTTTTTCAAGTCGCGCTCAGATAAAGCAAGGAGTGCATTGACAGAATCAATACCTTCTTCTTGCAATGAGTGGAGCACACGACTTGACAAATCAAGGCTATCAAGGCTGATATGGGCAGCTTCTGGCTCTGTCTTTTTCGCCTCGGTTGCAGTAACAGGAGCTTGCGTACTCGTACTTGGGATAACGGCTGCGGGCATGGATGGAAATTTATCTTCTAAAATTTCAACTTCTGAACCGAAAACAGCTAATTGGGTACGGAGGCTCTGTACGGCAGTATCTAAGGCTGCTTTTGGACTAATGCTGCCATCGGTCCAAATGCGAATTACCAGACGGTCAAGATCTGTTTCCTGACCCACACGGGTATCTTCTACACGGTATGCCACACGGCGAACAGGGGTGAAAATCGCATCAACAGGAATCGAATTGATACGGTCTTTGGTGCCATGCACGTCAGCAGGCACATAGCCTGTTCCTGGCTCAACTCTGACTTCCATAACCAGCTTGCCTTTGGCAGCCAAAGTTGCAATATGTAAATCCTTATTGATAACTTCGGCATTGGGTGGCAATTCAAAATCACCAGCGGTTACCGCGCCCTCACGTTCTACGCGCAAGGTCAAGGTAACAGGTTCATCATCATGAAGCTTAACCACTAATTCTTTGAGATTAAGAATGATTTGCATAACATCTTCTTTAACCCCATCAATCGTAGAAAACTCATGCAATACATCTTCAATGTAAACACTTGTCACAGCGGTTCCAGGAACAGATGAAAGTAACAGGCGTCTCAGTGGTGTTCCTAGGGTTTGTCCATTACCCCGTGGCAATGGCTCAACAATAAACTCGCCATAAGTGTCATTGGCTCTAACTTTAAAATGAGGTTCCATTTGTACCATCATTTACCTCGAGTAATATTCAATGATTTGCAATTCGTTTACGGGTACATTTAAATCTTCACGTGCGGGTAAAGACAAAAATTTACCTTTCAGGTTATCTGCATCAAACTCGAGCCAGGGCAATGTTTTACCACGACGTTTAGCTTCGACATTTTGTTTTATAAAAACATTATCGCGGCTAGCGCCCGCGACGGCAATCTCTTCGCCAGGCTGAACACGGTAACTTGGAATATCAATCCGTTTACCATTGACCAAGATATGACCATGCGATACAAATTGTCTGGCTTGCCTGCGGGTATGAGCAATACCTAAGCGAAAAACAACATTATCAAGACGAGACTCGAGCAGTTGTAAGAATACAGCTCCCGTAGCACCTTCTTTTTTAACAGCTTCAGCAAAAATATTGGCAAATTGTTTTTCACTCACATTGTAATAGTAGCGAAGCTTTTGCTTTTCACGCAAGCGAATCCCGTAGTCACTTCGCTTGCCTCGCCGGCGTTGACCATGTTGACCTGGAGCATAGGGATGGCGCTCCATATACCGTGCAACTTTAGGGGTTTCTGTTAGATTAACACCTTCGCGGCGACTAATTTTAACGGCTGGTCCTCTATATCGACCCATATTTACTCCTTAATCCTATTAGGCGTTACGCTTGCGTTTGCGTAAGCGGCAACCGTTATGGGGTGTTGGGGTGTCATCAATAATTGTACGCACGTTGACACCTGTTGCCTGAATCGAACGAATGGCTTGTTCCCGACCCGAACCCGTACCACGAATCACAATATCCAACTGAGAAAGCCCCATGTTCTGAGCTTTACGAGTTGCATCTGCAGCGGCAAGTTGCGCGGCATAAGGGGTGCCTTTTTTGGAACCCTTATAGCCAATATGACCTGCGCTTGACCAAGCTACTGTATTACCATCAAGATCCGTAATGGTGATGATTGTATTGTTATAACTGGCATGAATAAAGGCTTTACCTTCTGCCAAGCTACGCTTAGCACGCTTTTTTGTTTTGGTGACTTTAGCTTTTGCCATAATAAAAACCTATTTCCGTGGAGCTTTCTTCTTACCGGCTACGGTACGACGAGGTCCTTTACGGGTTCTAGCATTGGTCTTAGATGACTGACCCCGCACAGGTAAACCTCTACGGTGTCTTAAGCCTCTATAAGCACCAATATCCATAAGACGCTTGATGTTAAGTTGTATCTCACGTCTCAAATCACCCTCAACCTTAAAGTTACGGTCAATATACTCACGAATTTTTTGAGCGTCCGCTTCGGCAAGATCTTTGACCCTGGTGTCTGGATCGACCCCAGTTTCTTCTAATATCTCTTGCGAGCGAGACAAGCCTACCCCATAAATATAGGGTAAAGCATGCTCAATGCGTTTATCTCTGGGTAAATCAACCCCTGAAATTCTCGCCATCTTAGCCCTGCCTTTGCTTATGTTTTGGATTTACCGGACAGATAACAAAGACCTTGCCATGCCGGCGAACAATTTTGCATTTGTCACACATTGGTTTTACAGATGCACGTACTTTCATGGACTTGCTCCTTATTTTCTATAGACGATACGGCCCTTTTCAGGGTCATATGTACTAATTTCTAAAACGACACGATCACCGGGAAGGATGCGAATGTAGTTGCGCCGCATTTTTCCGCCAACATGTGCAAGAAGTGCTGGTCCAGCATCGAGTTGTACAAGAAAAGTAGTATTAGGTCTTGCTTCGACCACTACACCTTCCGCACGAATAGTATCCTGATTGGTTTCTTCAGGACGTTCCTTTTGCACTTTTGGCGGTCTGTTTTTTCTAGGCGCCACGTACACCTCCCAGGGCGTATTCTGCTCTTGGACTTTGATCCAGAGCAGTTAAAATTCTTGGGCCATTTTCTGTAATAGCCACCGTATGCTCAAAATGGGCAGCCAAGCTTTTATTAGCTGTAGGAGCTGTCCATTCATCTTTTAAAATTCGAACCTTGGTACGGGACTCCGCAACCATAGGTTCGATAGCCAAGACCAAACCTGGCCTTAAAACAGGACCTGTGCCTGCCTTGCCGTAGTTTGGCATCTCGGGGGATTCATGAAACTCAGCACCTATGCCATGTCCCACAAACTCTCTAATCACCCAAAATCCAGCAGCCTCGATGACATTTTGTATGGCCGCGGAAATGTCACCAAGCCTGTTGCCGACTAACGCCTTCTCAATGCCTGCGTAAAGAGAGTTTTCGGTAACATCAAGAAGGCGTTTTGCCTTATCAGAGATTTTGCCTATAGCATAGGTTTTAGCCATGTCAGCAGCATAACCTCTGTAAAAGGTACCAATATCAATAGACACAATGTCACCCTCATTTAAGGGTTGTTTATTGGGAATACCATGAACAACCACTTCATTGACAGAGGTGCAAAGTGTCGCTGGAAAACCACGGTAGCCTTTAAAGGCAGGCTTACCGCCGCGCGAAATGATAGCATCCTCAGCGATTTTATTCAACTCAGCAGTTGACACGCCTACTTGGATATAGGGTTCAATTGCCTCGAGCGCTTCACGGTTTATGATTGCCGCTTCTGCCATTAGCTCAATTTCGCTGGGACGCTTCAATATCAAACTATTACCTCGGTCCGTTTCACGATAAAACCTCAGTAATTCGGGCAAAAACATCTTCGACACTACCCAAACCGTCAACACTGCGAAGCTTACCCCTAGTTTGATAATAATCAATTAGAGGCTGTGTTTGATTTTTATACACTTTCATGCGGTTACGGATAGTTTCCTCATTGTCATCACTGCGGCCCTGATCATTTGCTCTTTGCAAAAGCCGACTGACCAGTTCATCTTCATTTACTTCAAGCAAAACGGCTGCACTAAGACCTGCTCCAAATTCCGTAAGCAAATCATTAAGAGCATCAGCTTGACCCGGCGTTCTTGGAAATCCATCTAACAAAACCCTGACACTCTCGTTTTCACGATTTTCTAGGGCCGAGCGAACCATGCCGACAATAATTTCATCAGACACGAGATTACCCGCGTCCATAATAGCTTTGGCCTCTTGCCCCAATGCCGTTCCGCGACTCACATGATCACGCAACATATCACCAGTAGAAAGTTTTGTGAGCACTCTGGCTCGAGCCAATTTACTTGCCTGTGTGCCTTTTCCAGCCCCAGGAGGACCCATGAGCAAGAGTACTTCAGAGTCTGTTAAAGCCACTAGAAACGCCGTCCTCGACCACGAATTCGACCTTTAGAAACAAAGCCTTCATAGTGTCTCATGGTTAGTTGAGTCTCGAGCTGTCTTAAGGTGTCAAGTGCAACACCGACCATAATGAGTAAACCTGTGCCTGAAAAGGCAAAAGGTAATGAACCCGTTCGTGTAATCCAAGC
The DNA here is from genome assembly GCA_024642575.1 of Trueperaceae bacterium. Classification (GTDB taxonomy): domain Bacteria; phylum Deinococcota; class Deinococci; order Deinococcales; family Trueperaceae; genus JAHEBB01. Next base: position 29,340 of record JAHEBB010000003.1, read on the forward strand.
AAATACTTCGGGTAAGGCATTTACCAAACCTAGAAATAACGCACCCCAAAGGGTGATGCGGTTGGTAATGCGCGTCAAATGCTCCTGAGTTGGCTGCCCAGGCCTAACACCAGGGATAAAGCCACCATACTCACGGAGATTTTCACTAATTCGACGTGGATCAAAGGAAATTTGAGTATAGAAGTAGGTAAATGCAACAATGAGTAAGGTACTAACAAATAAGCCTTCGGGCCTTCTTGGTGTAAACCAATAACCAACTCTTTGCGCCCAAACAGCATTAGGAAATAAACCCAGAACCGTGGTTGGTAATACAAGAATAGAAACAGCAAAGATAATTGGTATTACGCCTGCAGCATTTAGCCTCAAAGGTATATAAGTAGTTTGCCCACCCATTACCCTTCTACCTACTACTTTTCTAGCATATTGAACGGGGATACGACGCTCAGCTTGTTGAATGAGTACCATTCCTGCAATAGCTACAACCAGTAAGACAAGATAAACAATGAGGCCAAAGATGTTTCCTTGACCCTGCTGAATCAAAGTAAATTGTTGTGCCAAGGCACTAGGGAATGCAGCAACAATACCTGCATAAATAATAAGGGAAATACCGTTGCCAATGCCAAATTCCGTGATCTTTTCACCTATCCACATAACCACAGTAATCCCTGCGATTTGGGTTAGCATGACGATAAACCAGAAGAAAGGTCCATTTGCCCAACCCACTTTTAAAGCACCGCTTGGACCAATGAGGGCCATTGCCAAAAAGATGGATTGAATTGCACCTAACGCAGTGGCAGCGTAGCGAGTATATTGCGTAATTTTGCGGCGTCCTTCTTCCCCTTCTTTTTGTAGTTTCTCAAGTGGTGGATAGACGGAAGTTAAAAGTTGAAAGATAATGCTGGCAGTAATATAGGGAATCACCCCTAAGGCTGCGATAGAAAACTGCTCAAAATTTCCGCCCGAGATAAAATTGAGAAGGGTGAAGATATCTGATTGTCCCAAAGCGCCTGATTTAAGAATCTCTATGTCAACCCCAGGCGTCGGAATAAAAACCATGAGACGATAGACTGCTAATAGACCAATCGTCGTCAAGAGTTTCGCACGCAAATCTGGAATGATGAGCGAATTGCGAAACGCAGCTAACATCAGGCAGTCTCCTCTGAGGCATTGGCACCCACAACTTTGCCACCTTGAGCTTCAACAGCGGCGATAGCTGATTTACTATAGGCGTCAAGATCAATTGTCAGATTTTTAACACTTAGCTCACCGCCACCTAAAAGTTTCACTGGCTGGTTTTTATTTCCAACCAAACCAACGGCCATAAGTGACTCAAAGTTTACAGTAGCACCTTCTGAAAAGCGCTCAAGATCTTTGAGATTAACCACTTGAAAATCTACAGTTGCATTGTTAAAACCACGTTTGGGCAAACGGACAATCAGTCTCGAGCGTCCACCTTCCCAACCCGCACCTTGTGAAAAACCACTACGGCTTTTTTGACCCTTGGTACCACGACCAGCGGTTTTGCCGCGACCACTTCCCAAACCGCGACCAACACGTTTGCGGTCTCTTTTGGCTCCTGAGGCAGGCCTCAAATCATTAAGTTTCACAGTTTCATCCCTCAATCTTTAAAAGATAGGCTACTTTATTCACCATGCCACGTACATCAGGCGTATCTTTAACATCTCTTGAGTCACCCGTTTTATTTAGACCCAAAGCCCTTACCGTTGCGCGTTGATCTTTCTTTACGCCGATAAGGCTTTTAACCAGCGTTACTTTCATTGGGCAGCCTCACGTTCTTGTTTGGCCTCATCAAAGGTTTTAAGTTGCTTTAAGCCATCAATCACAGCGTAAGCCACATTAGTCTGGTTACGAGAACCAAGCTCTTTACTAAGTAGATTTCTAAGTCCAGCAAGTTCTGCAATAGCACGGGGAACTGTTCCAGCAATAACTCCCGTACCTGCGCCAGCAGGCTTAAGCATTACTTTACTTGTGCCGTGTGCCCCTACAACTTCGTGTGGAATCGTACCCGGTTCAGCGATTGGCACTTCAATAATGTTGCGGTGTGCAAAGTACTGACCTTTTTGCACAGCAACAGGTACTTCTTTTGCCTTACCTAAACCAATTCCAACTCGACCGTTACGGTCACCGACGACTACCATTGCACCAAAGCGGAAGCGACGTCCACCTTTATAGGTTTTGGCAGTACGGCGGATATAGATTACTTTATCTTCAAATTCTCCATGAGTAGCCATTAAAAGTTCAAGCCTCCCTCACGGGCACCATCGGCCAAAGCCTTGATACGACCGTGATAACGATATCCGCCTCTATCAAATACAACATTTTGCGCACCAGCAGCCTTTGCTTTTTCGGCAACGGCTTGACCCACAGCTTTTGCTTGGGAAGTTTTATCGCCAGCAGGGGCTAGAGTTTTACTGTTGGCTTCAGCAACCGTGATACCTTTGGCATCATCAATTACTTGGGCGTAAATATGCTTGCCGCTACGAAATACGCTTAGGCGCAAGCGCTCAGTCGCAACTGGTCGTTTCAGTTTGTTACGTGTACGAAACTTGCGTCTTTGAGTCTGTAAAAGTCTATTCATACTTACCTCGAAGCTGCCTTACCAGGTTTAAGACGAACTTGCTCACCCTCGTAGCGGACACCCTTACCATGATAAGAGTCAGGGGAGCGAATCGCACGAATGTTTGCAGCAACCTGTCCAACAAGTTGTTTATCAATTCCAGAGATGCTTATTTTGGTTTGCTCTGGTGATGAAATAGTGATACCTTCTGGGGGTTCAATAACTACGGGGTGAGAAAAACCTAAGCTAAGCTCAAGATTTTTGCCCTTCATGGCGCAGCGGTAACCTACGCCTCTGATCTCTAAGTTTTTTGTATACCCTTCAGTAACGCCAAGAATGGCATTGTTAATTAGCGAACGGGCTAAACCGTGCTGTGCTCTGTCATTACGGTGATCACTTGGACGCTTAACGGTTAGCTCTCCTTCTTCGAGTTTTACCTCGAGCCTAGGATTAACAGGAACCGTAAGATTGCCCTTTGGACCTTTGACATTAATTCTGTCTTTAGCCATTTTTAATTCCACATTTTTTGGGACAGTAATGGGGGCTCTACCTATACGTGACATTACCAAACCTCACAAATAACTTCGCCACCCATATTCTTGCGCCTTGCATCACGGTCAACCATCAACCCTTGTGAGGTTGAAACAATTGCCAGACCCAAACCACCACGAATAACGGGGACAGCTGTAGCCTTTGAATAGGCTCTTCGACCAGGCCTTGAAACCCGAACAATCGAGTTAATAAGAGGCTTGCGTTTAGGGCCGTATTTTAAACCAATACGAATAATAGGCTTACCTTCAGTATTCGTCGTTTCTTCTACGGATTTTAGGTAGCCTTCACGGACCAAAATATCCGCAATGGCTTTTTTAAATTTGCTTCCTGGTACATCAACGCTAGCTTCGGCAATAGCCTGAGCGTTACGGATGCGAGTCAGCATATCTGCAACGGGATCTGTTTGCATTTTGATTCGGGAGCGGTATCAGTTAATTTTAACTGACCGTACTCTCCTAACCATCCTTTCTTTGTTGTGCCTAAAGTATTTCTTATTTTACTAAGGCGTTTTACCAGCTTGATTTGGTCACACCAGGTAAGTAACCTTTATGTGCCATCTCGCGCATACAAATACGACAAAGGCCGAAATCTCTCATATAGCCTTTGTTACGACCACAACGACTGCAACGATTAACCTGCCGAGTAGAAAATTTTACAGGCCGTTTGGCTTTAGCGATATGTGCTTTGGTTGCCATTTATAACTCCTTACTTTCTAAAAGGCATGCCCAAGAATTCAAGGAGTGAGCGGCCTTCTTCATCAGTCCTTGCAGAGGTCACAATGGTGATATCCATGCCACGAGTTTCCGAGCTATCAAAGCTGATTTCTGGGAATACAAGTTGCTCACGCACACCAAGACTATAATTACCTCTACCGTCAAAACTATTCGGATTAATACCCCGAAAATCTCTAACACGAGGAAGGGCGATATTAATAAGTTTTTCCAAAAAGATCCACATGCGGTCGCCTCTAAGCGTAACCATAATGCCAATGGGCATGCCTGCGCGAATCTTAAAGTTTGAAACAGACTTTTTCGCTTTTGTAACCACAGGGCGCTGCAAGGCTAGCTGGGACAACTCTTTTGAAGCTTTTTCAATAATTTTAGAATCATCTCGAGCTTCACCCAAACCCATATTGATAACAATCTTTTCAAGGCCAGGAACTGCCATAGGATTAGCATATTCATGCCGTTCTATTAAAGCAGGTACAACCTTGTCTTTATAAATATCTTTTAACTGAACCTTAACTGCCATAGTAACCCCTTATTTAGTCGTCAAGATGGGCGCCGGTTTTGCTACTGACGCGAATCTTGCTACTACCTTCGATTTTATAGGCGACACGGCTTGGTTTATTGGTTTGAGGATCAAGGATTTGAACGTTACTTGCATGGACTGGGGCTTCACGTTCGATATATCCACCACGAGGATTATCTTGGGTGGGACGCTGCGCCTTTTTAATGAAATTAACATTTTCTATGACTACTCGATTTGCCTCAGGATAAACAGCCAGAATTTTGCCTTCGGAACCTTTATGCGAACCCGATACCACACGAACGAGATCGCCTTTTCTAAGGCGTAATTTATACGTGCCTTGTTTAGCTGCCATTACAGTACCTCCGGTGCCAGAGAAACAATGCGCATAAATTTCTTATCGCGAAGCTCTCTTGCCACAGGTCCAAACACCCGCGTTCCGCGAGGTTCATTGTTATTGTTAATAAGCACGGCTGCATTGGTATCAAATCGAATCGAAGATCCATCTTTACGATTGATTTCTTTTCTCGTTCTTACAATGACAGCTTTAACAACATCACCCTTTTTAACATTGGCATGAGGTATTGCATCTTTAACAGCTGCAACAATAACATCACCCACACCACCAACCCATTGCTGACCTGTACCTAAAACACGGATACACATAATGCGACGAGCGCCTGAATTATCAGCAACTTCTAAGACGGTTTCTTGCTGAATCATAGTTTAGCCTCTCGCCTTTTCAATCAGACGAAGAACCGTAAATTGCTTACGTTTGCTGATGGGGCGACTCGAGACAATCTCAACGGTATCGCCTTCAGAGTAGGTATTGGCCTCATCATGCGCCAAATATTTTTTGGTCGTCGTTACAACTTTTCCGTAAAGCGGATGCTTAAATCGGCGCTCAACCAGAACAGTAACTGTTTTGTCGGCCTTATCGCTAACGACCCGACCTTGTAAAACCTTTTTCATCTTGCGGCTTCTTTCTCACGTGCAATCGTCAAGAGGCGGGCGATTTCACGCTTTTTGGCACGAATTTCCCGAACATCACTGTTTTGACCAATAGCAGCCGTGAATCTTAATTCCTGCAACTTCTTGCGCCTGGTTGCAACTTCTTCTTGAATTTCATCCATAGTTAAATTGCGCAACTCATTGGACTTCATCATAAACCTCGCGTTTAACCATTTTAGTTTTAATAGGGAGCTTATGACCTGCTAAGCGAAATGCCTCTTTAGCTTGCTCTTCAGTTACATTCGCCACTTCAAAAAGTATGCGACCTGGTTTAACTACAGCTACCCAATATTCAACAGCACCTTTACCTTTACCCATGCGAACCTCTTGAGGTTTTTTGGTCACAGGCTTATCAGGAAATATGCGAATATAGATTTTACCACCCCGTTTAAAGAAACGGCTCATGGTGATACGACAGGCTTCAATATGGTTGGATTTAATCCAAGCGGGTTCCATTGCCACCAGACCATAATCGCCAAAAGCAACATAGTCGCCACCTTTGGTATCACCTGTCATGCGACCGCGGAACTGCTTGCGGTGTTTAACACGCTTAGGCAAGAGCATTATTTGGTCTCCCTTGAACGGCTAGTCCTGGGGCGGTCACTACGTTCGGGACGCTCAGGGCGGTCACTACGTTCACCACCGCCACCTTCATTACGGCGACGCGCTTGTGGGCGACGACGGCGACGACGATCTTTATCATCATCACGCTTGGTTCGGGGTAAAATCGCGGCTTTACGTTGCTTATCACCTACGATTTCACCATGGAATACCCAAGTTTTAATACCAACCACGCCATAAGTGGTATTTGCTCTGGCAGTACCGTAGTCAATGTCTGCACGCAAGGTTTGCAAAGGTACACGACCTTCAGCGTACCACTCAGCTCTGGCTTGCTCTGCACCACCCAGACGACCTGAAGCGCGAATTTTTACGCCTAAAGCGCCTGATTCCATGGTGCGTTGAACAGCTTGCTTCATTGCCCTTCTAAAAGCAAAACGACGCTCGAGCTGGTCAGCAATACGCTGTGCAATTAAGTTAGCATTGGTATTGGCGTTGGTGACTTCCTGGACATTAACGGCAATGGTGCCATCAACTTTTCCATCAAGTTTGGTTCGGAGTTCTTTAATGGATTCGCCGCCACGACCAATAACCACGCCTGGTTTAGCAGTATGAATCGTAATATTAATATTGTGCGCTGCACGCTCAATTTCAATATGCGAAACACCAGAGTGACCTACTTCTTTCATCACTACTTCACGAATAAGTTCATCTTCGCTCAGGAGTTTGGGATACTTATCAAAGGTTGCATACCAGCGTGCAGTAGGCATTTTATTAATGCCCAAACGCAAACCTCTGGCGTTAATCTTGTTACCCATTACGTTCCTCCAGAATAATCGTTATATGACTGGTACGCTTGCGCATCATATCGGCACGGCCACGGGCTCTGGGAAGAAAGCGCTTTAGAACCGGTCCTTCATCAACCATTATTTTGGAGACAACCAGGGTATCTTCAAACATATCATGGTTATTAACAGCATTGGCCTTGGCACTTTGTAAAAGCTTCAAAATAGGCTTTGCCGCTCTACGGGGTGTAAAGGTCAAAATACTTTCGGCCTCATTCACTTTTTTACCGCGAATTAAATCAGCAACCAGACGCGTTTTTTGGGGCGTCGAGCGCAACATTGTAAGTTTGGCTTTAGCTTCCATTATTTTTTGTTATTTCCGCTATGCCCACGGAAAGTACGTGTGGGAGAAAATTCACCTAACTTATGTCCAACCATGTTTTCCTGAACAAAGACCGGGACATGTTGTTTTCCGTTATAGACACCTATGGTTAAGCCAATCATCTCAGGCACAATTGTGCTGCGGCGGCTCCAGGTTTTAATAACTCTACGGTTATTGGTTTCTATCGCGTCGTCAACCTTATCTAACAGGTGATCATCAACAAAGGGTCCCTTTTTCATGCTACGTGCCATGATTATTTCCCTTTCTTCCGACGAATTATGAATCTCGAGCTGGTCTTACGCTTATTACGAGTTTTAAGCCCTTTAGACTTTTGACCCCAAGGGCTTACTGGATCACGACCACCTGTAGAGCGACCTTCACCACCACCGTGAGGGTGATCGACTGGGTTCATAGCACGACCGCGGACATGAGGCTTGCGACCTGCCCACCGTTTACGGCCTGCCTTACCAAGCGTAATATTTTTATGTTCACTATTACCAACAGAACCAACAGTTGCGTAACATTCCCCGTGCAAACGGCGAATTTCACCACTTGGAAGACGTACAGAAACATAGTCACCATCGCGACCCTGAATCTGCACACTGGTACCTGCACTGCGGGCAAGTTGAGCACCTTTACCAGGAACCATTTCAATAGCGTGAACAATAGTACCAATAGGAATAAAGCGTAAGGGCATCGCATTGCCTACGACAGGCTCAGCATCTGGACCACTTACAATTTGGCTACCCACTTCAAGTTTATCTGGTGAGATAATATAGCGCTTTTCACCATCTAAATAATGAAGCAAAGCAATATTGGCGCTGCGGTTAGGATCATACTCTACAGCAGCGACTTTCGCTAATATACCCTCTTTATCACGGCGTTTAAAATCGATAACCCGATAACGACGTTTGTGACCACCACCGCGAAATCTCGAAGTGATACGACCACGGTTATTACGCCCACCACTTTTCTTGATTGGCTCGAGCAGCGATCTTTCGGGATTGGTTTTGGTAATTTCCTCAAAACCAGGGGTAGTCATGAAGCGGCGTGAAGGGGTATAAGGTCTATAATTCTTTACGGGCATAAAACCACTCCTTAAGTGAGCCCTTCAAGCTCTTGAATACGTTGCCCCTCTTTAAGGGTAACAACTGCTTTTTTACGCTCTGGACGACGACCTTTATGACGACCCATCGTTTTAATTTTGCCGCGAACTGCCGAAACGTTTATTTTGACAACCTCAACATCGAAAACTTGCTCAACAGCATCCTTAATTTGGGTGCGATTTGCTTTTGGGTGAACATAAAAGGCATATTTGCCTACTTCGACCGTAGACAGCGCTTTTTCACTTAGAACTGGTCTAAATAAAACTTCATGCGGGGTCATTCGCCTGCCTCCTCAAAGATTGAGGCGTCAGCAACAAGGCGGTCGTAACGCAAAATATCATAAACATTAAGACCATTTCTTGGCAGTACCCCAACCCAAGGCAAATTCCTGGCAGCACGGCGCACCATTTCGTCATCAGTAACAACAAGAACGCGCTCTTTACCATCAAAACCATTGCTTTTTGCCCAACTTACAAATTCTTTGGTTTTGCCTTCAATACCAAAGCTATCAACCAAGGTGAGTTTACCGTCATTGGCTCTAGCAGCAAGTGCCATTTGCAAACCTAAGCGACGAACACGTTTAGGTAAGGTGTAGCTATAATCACGGTGACGAGGGCCAAAGGCCTTACCGCCACCCACAAAGATAGGTGCGCGGCGACTGCCGTGGCGTGCTCTACCTGTACCTTTTTGTGGGTAAATTTTAGCCCCTGAAAGTGACACTTCTGCACGCGTTTGCGCCTGAGCTGTCCCACGGCGGCGCTTAGACAATTGCCAGCTAACCACTTCGTGTAAAACAGCCTCTTTTGGCTCGGGTAAATCTAAGGTAAGTTCACGTGACGAACCAACGACATTTATAGTGACCGCCATTAGCTCACCTTCCTTTTTGAGTCTTTCACAACAACCAAACCACCATTAGGGCCAGGGATAGCACCCTTAATAAGAAGCAAGTTATCATCCGCACGAATTTCTAAGAGCTCGAGCCCTAAGGTAGTGATTTTTTCACTGCCATAGTGTCCAGGCATTTTTTTGCCTTTATATACACGGCCCGGAAACTTACGTTGTCCGATTGAACCAGGTGCACGGTGCTTTTTCTTAACCCCGTGAGTAGCAGGCAAACCACCAAAGTTCCAACGCTTAATAACCCCTGCTGTACCGCGACCTTTACTTGTAGCAGTCACATCAACCTTTTGACCTTGCTCAAAAATCTCAACAGAAACCTGATCAGCTTCCGGACTAAAATCCCGAAACTCAACCAAGTGACGCTGGGGATTTGCCCCAGCCTTCTTGAAATGTCCGAGCTCTGGCTTGCTTGAAGCCTTTGTCGTCTTCTCTTCCCAACCAAGCTGCACAGCACTATAACCATCGCTATCTGCTGCTTTACGCTGAACAACTGGGCATGGACCTGCAAGAATGACAGTAACAGGAACCAGCCTGTCATCTTGCCATACTTGTGTCATACCTACTTTAGTGCCTAGGATGCCTTTCATGACTAGCGTCCTCCGACCGTCTTAATCTCGATATCTACCCCGGTAGGAAGGTCAAGATGCATCAGGCTATCAATCGTACTTTTCGTAGGTGCTTTGATGTCTATCAGACGGTTATGCGTACGAATTTCAAAATGTTCACGACTGTCTTTGTTAACGAATGGACTACGCAAAACGCAGTAACGGCGTGTTTTGGTAGGAAGAGGCACTGGGCCTGCAACTTTAGCCCCTGTCCGACGGACAGTATCGACAATCTTGGTTGCCGAATTATCTAAAGCCTTATGGTCAAAGCCTCTTAATTTAATACGAATACGTGGAGTTGCCATAATTACTTAGTAATACCAGTAACAACGCCAGCACCAACAGTACGACCACCTTCACGAATAGCAAAACGAAGGCCTTCTTCCATGGCAATGGGTTTGATAAGTTCGATAGCCAGTTCAATATTG
>JAHEBB010000178.1 GCA_024642575.1 Trueperaceae bacterium
GGGTGCTGGTGGGGTTTTAGGCGCAGAACAAATTGGTGGGCCAGCAAGAGGTGTTACAACCACAGTTGGGTCTGTCCGTGTGACATTAGCCCATGTTTGTGGCGCAGCGACATTTGCTGGTGGAATAACTGAAAGTGTATAAGGTGTTTGCACACCTGTAAGAGTAAAAGTTCCTGTGCTATCGGTAACAACGGGGCCAATTTGCTTTGTGGTTTTTAGAGCAGTAGCTGCATCATTAATTTGAACATTTATGCCAGCGGCAGCTGAACCGTCAAAGTTTAGAACTTTACCTGTAACAGTAATGGTTGCTTGCGCATTAACTGTAATCGTTGCAGATGCGCTTACTGAGCCCGCAGTGGCAGTTAGGGTAGCATTTGTTGCGCCGCCCGAAGCGGGTGGGGTATAGCTGACGGAGGTACCGGTTGAGCTTGCTGGAATACTACCAGCACCAGAGAGAGACCAGTTAATAGAATCTGTGGAATTAGTAAGTGATGCAGTGAAAGAAAGTGAAGAGGCGCCCACAGTTGTTGTTGCAGAAGTAGGTGAGATGGTTAAACTAGGTGTATTTGTTTGTGCGTTAATCGTAATGCTTATGGGTACCGTTTTTCCTGCAGCGCTTGCAGTTAAGGTGGCACTACTAGCGCCGCCTGAAGCTGGTGGGGTATAGGTGACAGTTGCGCCCGTCGTATTGGCGATACTACCTGCACCGGCAAGAGACCAAGTAATGGTATCCGTTGAATTAGTCAAATCTGCGGTGAAGGTCTCAGCAGCACCACCCACTGAAACAATTGCACTATTTCTATCTACGGTTAAAGTAGCAGATGCGGGTGGCGCAGGTGTGCATGCGCCCATAATAATAGCCAGAGCAATAAATATAATTGCGCTGATTGGTTTTAGATGTTTCATTAATTCTCCCTTTATGAAATGTGAATGCGCTGTTAAATCTGACTTAGAGTGCCTTTGCGGGTTATAACGCCTAGAAAAAGAGCTCAGCTCCAGATTGCCTTTTTAAAAAGACCTCAGATTAAACTCAATAAGAATTGCGTTATAAAAGTTTTTAGACTGTATTAAACCGTAATTTCTTTCTTTAATACCTCCTTATACCTTTCACTCTGACCAAAGACTAGAAAATGGACTGCAATTAGGGCTTTGTCGAGAATAAAAAATCTCGTCCAGAACAAAAAAACGATGAGGCTTAGCATAGCTTATAATTTGACACTCATAATTGTCAAATTATATCGCATGAAAAAACAGCCTAAGTGCAATCAGCCACATTATTACTCCGCTATAAACATCTATAAAGCACTGCATTCGTGGACTTTTTAGAAGTTTACTAAGCTTAGCGGCAGCAAAAGCAAGACTAAAAAACCAAACAATACTTGCCAGAACTGCACCAAATATAAAGCAGAGTTTGAGTTCGCTGGCATAGCGGTTGGCGCTACTACCAATCACAACTAGGGTATCAAGATAGGTAGCAGGGTTGAGCAAACTGACTGCTAAGCTCGAGCCAATAAGGGTTTGCAGACTCAGCGGTTTGCGATAGGATCGTGTCTCACGCTCGAGCCCTGACCCCTTAAAGGCCGACCAAAACGACCTTAAACCATAAATCAGCAAAAAAACGATGCCCGACCAGGTAATGAGTTTGACTAAACCTGGACTGGCTTCGAAAAACAAGCTAGCACCTCCTGCCCCTAAAACAATTAATGCTCCGTCGATAAGGCTTGCCAAAAGGGCAATATGTAAGACATATTTACGCCTTAAACTCTGCTGTAAAATAAAGGTGTTTTGTGGCCCTAAGCCAATAATTAAGGCAAGTCCAAGTAAAAAGCCTTCGATTAAAACAATGATGAGTTCTGATTGCATCTTCTTGCCTCCTTAAGATGGTGGAGTTTAGAAAGGGAGGCATTATCAAAGCATTATCAAGGTTTAAAAGGGTTAAGGCTCGAGCCAAAAACAAAAGTGTATAACGTAGTTTATTTGCCATAAGGGATACTATTTGACTTAGTAAAAAACTTTTTGGAGGAACCTAAAGTGGCTAATGCTCTTGATTTTGGGGTACAAAGTTATTGCTTTCGTGAATTTAAAGATAATGCCGAGGTGGCAAAAAAAGTCAGAGACATTGGTCTAGATAAAATTGAGCTTTGTCGCATCCACGCAGATTTTCATGATTTGGCTGACTGGAAAAAAGTCCTCGAGACTTACAAAAACGAAGGTGTTGATGTCATTTCACTAGGGGTAGAAGCCTTTCATGGACTAGAAAACGAAAGAGATCTTTTTGAGTGCGTAGCAGCAGCAGGTGCTAGTCATATTTCAGGCACATTTCGCGTTGATACCTACCTAAAAGCGATTCCCTGGGTGAGAAAACTAAGCCGAGAATACGGCGTAAAAGTTGGGATTCATAATCACGGTGGCTATGATTTTGCGGGTAACCCAGAAGTCTTAAAGCACCTCATGGGATTGGGTGGCCCTGAAATTGGTCTTTGTATTGATACGGCCTGGGCCATGCAGATTGGTCCTAGACCAGGCAACCCGGTGCAGTGGGCCAAAGAGTTTGCGGGGCAAATTACGGGTGTTCACTATAAAGATTTTGTTTTTGATAAGCATGGTCAATGGGAAGATACGGTTGTTGGGCAAGGCAGCCTTGACTTGAAAGCCTTCATTGCTGCCCTGGAAGCAGGAGGGTTTGATGGTATGGCAGTCATTGAATATGAAGCCGACCCTGAAAACCCGGTACCTGCTCTCAAAGCTTGTGTCGATGCCATGAGAGCCATGACCACTTAAGTTTTTCACTAAGGCGCAGTACTCAATTTGGGGTACTTGTTGACCTGAAACGAGGTTCTGACGGCCTACTTAATAAACAAAAATCAGGTAGGTTCTAAAAGCTCGAGCCTTTACGCTTCTTCAGTGCTAACTGTCGAATTTTCCAAATGAGGCTCGAGCCTAAGCTTTTTACCTACGGAACGCCCAAAAAGAGCTTCTCTTAAATCCTTAACTTCACTTGGGGCTTGCGCAAACTGGTTAACGTTCATGGCTTCTTTTGCCTCAAGTTGCCATTTTTCGTATTGATCTATCACGGCAAGGGCAGTCGAACCTTCATAGGCGAATTCGGCTCGAGCTTTCCTTAGGCTTATAACTGTATCCCTCACGCCATAAAGTGCCCCAATACAAAAGGAGTTTTTATCCAGATCGGTACGGGTACTGCGTTCTTTATAGGCATCCCATTCTCGTTCAATACTGTCAATGACAAACTCACTTATGACCTGTACAGTTGCGCGGTTGTTATCTCGGCCATAAATATAGACATCACCAAAATGCTTTGACTTTTCATTGGTTGGCCAGCAGACAGCACAGCCGTAAAGAGAGGCAATAATGCCTACCACACTTCTTTTCCAATCACTTATTCCTATATTCATCTGCTCACGGTCGATACTGCCAAGCTCTTCTTGGCTAACCTCAAGCATGGAAATCGCGTGTTCTTCCATCAGGCGGTGCGCATGCCTTAAGGCAGCGTTACGCTCGTGCTCGTTACTATTATGTTCTTTGCTTGCTCTAGCGAGTAATGCTCGGATAGTGGAAACGATTTTGTCTTTCGGCATCCCTTCTATCATGACTGAAGAATGGGATTTCGTCTGTAAATTGTCGTAGTAATGGCTCCCTCCAAATAGGGTATGGGGACCCGATCAAACGTTAGAATAAGCCCATGTCTGAGTTGCAAACTTATAGCATTGACCGTTTTGAAGACAATGGCCTGGCAGTTTTAGAAAATGCTGAGTCAGAAAGTCTTTTAGTTCCCCAAGCTTTTTTGCCCTTTGGTACAAAAGAAGGGGATATTTTGATGTTAGAAAGCACTAGGTCAGAACTAAGCTCGAGCCTGACCTTTTATTTAAACCAAGAAGAAACCGAGCGCAAAAAAGCTGCGCTACAAAGCCTTCGTGAGTCCCTTGTGCAAGCCCCAGATGGAGATATCATTCTATGAAGTCCAGGTATTTTAGTTTATTTGCAATACTGCTTCTTTTTCTAAGCGCTTGTACGGTAGTCATCGATAATCCTCAGCAAACACCGGAGGGTGAAATAAAAGTTCATTTTATAGATGTGGGTCAAGGGGACGCGGTTCTCATTCAAGGAACAAATGGCAAAAATGTTCTTTATGATGGAGGTCGCACTGATGCTGCCGCACTTGACTACTTGCAATCCATAGGAATTGAGACTCTTGAACTGGTGATTGCTTCACACCCTGACGCTGACCATATTGGCGGTCTAGACGCAGTGATTGATTATTACAAACCCAAGTTCTACTTGGATAATTCTATGGTGGCAACTACCCAAACCTATGAAGATGTGCTGACCTCAGTAAAAGCCGCAGGAAGCCAGGTACTAAGCCCAATGCGGCGCAGTATTAGTCTAGGAAGTGCAAATTTGCTTGTCATTCCCCCTCCTTTAGAGGATAGCTTTGACCGAAATGACAACTCTATAGGTGTTATGGTTGATTTTGGTGATTTTGAGGTTGCCTTAACAGGGGATGCTGAAGATAAAGAGTTTCAGTGGTGGTTAAGCCATACTCCAGACTTTTTACAAGAGGTTGAGGTTTATAAATCCAGTCATCACGGAAGTAAGAACGGTGATTCTGAAGCAAGTGTGAATACCTTTAAACCCAAGGTTGTTGTGATTGGTGTTGGTGCTGGCAATAGTTACGGTCACCCTACGCAAGAAGCTCTTGACCTCTATGCCAGTCAGAAAGCTAAGGTTTATCGCACTGATCAGAATGGTACCGTGGTAATTACAGGGTTTTCTAATGGTCAGTATGAAATTGTTCTTGAAAAAAAATAGTCCGCTTTTGAATTCTTGATACTGAGCTTGGAGGTATTAAAAGGTAGAAAGAGTGTCCCTGACGCATAATAGAACTTGGTCATAATCCTCATTCCAGCATAAAAAGATCGGTTTTAAGCCAAACCCCTATTCTTGCCAGAATTAATAAGTTTTCAGGGGATAATAATTGAGAAATTATGCCCCTTACCCAAACAGAACTCCGAACTCAAGTTGGTAATATTAATTCGGCGTTTCAGGGGCAAAGGGTGGTTGGGTTAAGAGGGAGCAGGAACTGACTGACGGGAGTTTAAGCTCGAGCCCAAACTAAAAACCAACAGGACAGCAACTAAGGCAACAAGCCCAGCTCCCAGGAATGTCTGTCTGGGGCCAAGTAGATCATAAAAATAGCCACCTGCCAAACTCCCAACAGTACTTCCCAGACCTAGTATTACGGCAGAAAACAAACTTTGGGCGGTGGCTGTTTTTCCTTCAGGTGAAAACTCATCTGCAAAGTTAACCCCTGCAATCCAAATCATGGAAAAGCAAAGCCCGTGCAGCAATTGAATGAATAAAATTAATACGGGTTCTGCGACCAAGCTATAAAGCACAAGACGCAAGGCTAAAAAGCTTAAGGCACTTAGAATAAGCGTCTTGGTAGTAAAGCGCTCGAGCAGTTGTTTGCCAAAAAAAGTTATGGGCAATTCACTTAGGGTTGCAAAACTTAGCGCTAAGCCGATGATGCTGGGTTTTGCTTTTAACTCTGTCAAATAGAGGTAAATAAAATTGCCACAAAGAGCAAGGCAGGCACCTGCCATAAACATAGCCAAAAGGAAAATCATCCAGGGTGGAGTCATAAAGCCACTAAAAGAACGCGTTGCTGAGGGTTTGCCTGATGGCATAGGTAGCTGGGCAACACTCAAAAGACAGAGAAACATAAACAGTGCAAAGCAGTAAAAAGCCCAGTGAAGCTCGAGCCTCTCTGTTATAAAGCCCACAATCGGTGCGCTTATACCCCAGCCAATTGCCCCCCAAACACGCAACCTGCCATAATTCTTTTTAGCCTCGCCTAGAAGTCGCAAAATGACATTATCTCCGAGTGGCATAACAGGTGATATGACAAATGCAAAAACAGCCATGAGAGCGAGCATCGACCAAAAAGAATGGCTAAAACTTAGACTAAAGCCAGAAATAATCCCCAGAATCATAAGGCTGATCAAAATGTTTTTTGGACTTTGGCTAGAATCAACCAGATTTGCCCAAAAGGGAGCTGCAAGCATTACCATTAGCGGTATGATGGCACCTAAAATGCCTATTTGTTGACCACTAAAGCCTAGCCTCTCAAAATAAACAACTAGAAAAGGTAATAGGGCTGCATAAGCTGCGTAGTAAAAGAAGTAAAAGGCTTTTGGGCGAATCATTTAGTTCGCTAATTCAGAAACTAGGTGGTTACTCTTCTTGTTTAGGGTCAAGGGCATCTTGCAGGCCATCTCCTAAAAATGAAAAGCCCAACATGGTAAGTGCAATGGCTAGAGTAGGAAAAAGCGCCATATGCCAGTAGACACGCACATAAGCGCTACTGACCCCCACCATTTTCCCCCAGCTTGCTATGGGGTCATTCACACCGAAACCCAAAAAACTCAGCCCTGCTTCAGCAAAAATGGTAGCAGGTATCCCGAGGGTAACAGCTATGATCAGAGGACTAATGGCATTGGGTAGAATGTGCTGAACAATAATACGCCACTGCGACGCCCCTAATGCCCTTGCAGCATTGACATATTCCTGTTCACGTAAGGAGAGCATCTGCGCTCTGGTTAAACGCGCAATGCCAATCCAACTGGTAATGCTTAATGCTACTACCACTGTTCTAAACCCTCCTGACATGACCGAAGAAACCAAAATGGCAAATAGCAGACTGGGAAACGCCGTCATGACGTCAATGATACGCGAAATGACAAAATCTATAATGCCACCAAAGTAGCCTGCTGATGCGCCTAAAGGGATACCAATAAGCAAGGCGATACCTTGAACCACGAGGGCAACTGAGAGTGAGGTTCGAGCACCAAATATGAGGCGGCTCAGATAATCTCTGCCTAAATCATCAGTGCCAAGTGGGTGTTCTGGATGTTGAAAAGGAAAAAGGCGAGCACGATCAAAAAAGGCCTTGTTATAGGGAAAAGGGGCTAGCAGGGGCGCAAAGATTGCAATAATTAAAAAAAAGATAACAATGGACAATCCAAAAATTGCTAAACGATTGCGAAAAAAGCGGCGAGTGGCATCTTGCAAAAAACTACGCGATTTTACTTTTGGAAGGGCAGCAGCGCTCGAGCTTGTCATGAACTCTTTGCCCCCACTTTGATGCGTGGGTCAATTAGGGCGTAGGCTAAATCTGTGAGCATATAAGTAATGCCCCAGAGAAAAGCAATAAGTAAAAAGAGCGCCATAATCATAGGATAGTCTCGGTTAGAAACGCTCGAGACAAAATACTTGCCTAAACCATTAATACGAAAAATGCTTTCAATAAAAATACTGCCAGTAATTAGGTTAGGAATTTCGGTTCCCAGAACGGTAACCATAGGAATCTGGGCATTGCGAAAAATATGTTTATTCATAACAACGCGTTCGGATAAGCCTTTAGCCTTAGCTGTCCGCACAAAGTCAGCTCTTTTGACATTAACAATGCTCGAGCGCGTATACCTAGCGATAATTGCCATAGGTGCAACCGCATAAGCAATGACAGGTAATATCCAGTCATTGCAAAAATAATTTCCAATTAAACAGCTGCTATTGTTGCCGCTCCAACCACCCATAGGTAACCAGTTTCGAGCTACGGTGAAAAACAAAATAAGCCAGAGTGCAACCACAAAATTTGGAACCGTAACCCCTAGACTTGAGCCAAAGGTGACAACATTATCAATCCAGGTATTTTGATGTCGTGCAGCAAGCATTCCCAAAGTTATACCTAAGCCAAAAGCCACAAGGATAGTTAAAAGGCCAACCTGCATAGTGATGAACCAGGTTTTTTTAATCAAGGCAGCTACAGTGGTGGTTGGTTGCTGGTAGGGAATTCCAAAATCAAAGCGTACGGCGTGTTTCATGTAGTTGAAATACTGAACATACATGGGTTTATCCAAGCCATATTTTCTCATGATATTGGCTTTGGCTTCTGGAGGTAGACGCCCTTTGTCTTCATCAAAAGGACCACCGGGTACGGAGTGCATAATGATAAATACAATAATAGAGACTGCAAATAAGACAAAGACTAAAGATATCATTCGTTCAAGCAAAAAACGCAGCATGATGAGTAACTCCTCGGCTCGAGTTCAGCCTAAAATGCTACCTCGAAATCTAAGTGTTTCGAGGTAGCACTGCAGACTAGAAGAATTTAATGCTTAACAATGTACATATCACTAATGACGTTCAGGTTGTTAAAGTGCCAACCAGAAATACCCTTAGAGTCGGGAATGCGAATGCTATCACCTTGGACGTAAGATTGGAAGAGATCACCTTGCCAACGGTGGGCAATAAACACGCCCCCAACATCATCTACCAGAATGCGTTCCGCATCTTTAAACATTTGTGAGCGTTTAACAGGGTCATCTACGATAGCACCAGCTTCTTGAACCAGCTTGTCAAACTCTTCGCTTTTCCAGGAATGGCGACCTGTTGATACCCAAATACCCAGCATGTTAGAGGCGTCAACAAAGTCCATGCCGTAAGAAATTGAGCCGAATGCGAGTTGGGTTGGTTTAGCATTGAGCGCGTCCATATAAACCTTAAAGTCTTTATTAGAGGCTTCAATGGAAATACCCAAGCACTGTGATATTGACGCTGCAGTGGCTTGATAAACAGCAGACATCGCAGCTGCTTCATTGCGCATCCACATTTCTAGTGCAGGGAACCCTTTTCCATCAGGGAATCCTGCATCGGCTAAGTATTGTTTGGCTTTAGGGCAATCAAAGGTTTGATACTCAGTTAAGGTTCCATCAACATCTGCATCAGGGAATCCTGGCATTAACATGGAGTGGGCTGGCATAGCCTTGATTTCACCGTAAACATTTTTAACAATCGCATCACGATCAACTGCGTAGGCAAAAGCTTTACGAACATTAAGATCGTTAAAAGGTGGGCTGAAGGTATCAAAAAGCAAATAGTCAGTACGGAAGTCACCAAAGTGGCGCAAATAGTTTTCGCTTAAAGTTTCGTCACTTTGAATGATGGCGAAGTCAGCAGGTGAAAGTTGTTCATAAGGAACACGGTCAATTTCACCATTTTGAAAAGCTGCAAAGTAGGTATCAGGTGACATATAAATACCTTCAATACGCTGAAGTCGTGGTGGGAAAATGCCTGTATATGCTGGGTTAGCTTCTATAACAATGCGGTTACCTGGATCAAACTCTTTAAGAATAAAGGGGCCAGAAGAGACGGTGGTAGCTAAGTCGTTGTTATAGAAAGCACCATGTTCTTCAAGAGCTTTTTTCTGCAATGTCCAGGAATAGGTCATGACACCAGGAAGAGGGGGGAACGGTGCTTCGGTGGTGATTTCTAAGGTGTGATCGTCAATGGCTTTAAAGCCAATATCTTCTACTGGAACTTCACCTGCAACAGCTTTGTCCCAGTTTTTAATGATGCCATTATAGAACCAGGCAAAATCCCAGGCATGCTCAGGACTGGCAGTTAGACGGTAAGTTGCTTCGTAGTCATAAGCGGTAAGAGGTGTGCCGTCGCTCCACATTAAACCGTCTCTGAGTTTAAAGGTCCAGGTAACACCGTCATCTGCGACTGACCAGCTTTCAGCAGTCACTGGAAGAACATTAAATTCTTTATCAAAGGTTGTTAGGGTTTCTGAAAAGAGCAAATCGAGCGCATTGCCACAAAAGCGCTGATAAACAGCGACAGCAAAATCAAAGGTAGTTTGATTGGTA
The DNA here is from genome assembly GCA_024642575.1 of Trueperaceae bacterium. GTDB lineage: Bacteria > Deinococcota > Deinococci > Deinococcales > Trueperaceae > JAHEBB01. The sequence goes on from JAHEBB010000178.1 coordinate 9,729, forward strand.
TTATTATTACAAGGCATACGCAAGACCTGTTGGTCAAGCGGTGCCGCATCTGCCGGTAATTCTTGGGCAGTAACCAAACCCGAAATTATTAGACTAAGAATTAATACAAAAAGCTTACGCATCGTCTACCTCATTAAGTACCTGCTAAATTAGGTGACAATTACACCTTAGGTACTTCATACCGCTAGAGTTTTGAGCATATCATAATTATATTTAGCAAAAATCCTAGATGCCTTGATAATTTGATACTAAGTAAAAATAAGAATCGATGCAGGAGAATCTCTAAACTCCCTGCATCGATTTAAAAATCGCTTACTTCTTAGCTATATAAATATTGCTCCAAACCGAATCATTTCCCCAGTGCCAGCCAGAAATACCATTTGAATC
>JAHEBB010000179.1 GCA_024642575.1 Trueperaceae bacterium
CGAGCGCTTAAAAGAAGATGGTCGCATTTTTCTGACGCCTACAAATGTGTTTGGGGTACCTGCTATTCGTATTTCTATAAGCAATTGGCAAACCTTAGAGTCGGATATTGAACTCGCCTGGACTGCTATGCAAGCTGCCCTGTAGGACCAACATAAGGAGTTTTATGAGTTTATTTCTTGACGCCGCCTGGGGCAAATTTACTGAACGTGCCCCTGTTTGGATGATGCGGCAAGCGGGTCGCTATTTGCCTGAATATAGGGCAATCAAAGAAAAGTCGAGTTTTTGGGAAATGTGCCGCACGCCTGAGCTTGCCTGTGAAATTACTTTGCAACCAGTCAGGCGTTTGGGTGTAGATGCCGCCATTTTATTTCAAGATATTATGACGCCGCTGCCCCCTATGGGGATTGATATTAGTTTTAACCCTGGGCCCGTTATTAAAGAACCCCTACGCTCACCAACTCAAATTGAAGCACTTAGACTTCCTGAAAAAGCTGAAATTGCGCCTTTTGTCGCTGAGGCCATTAAGCTTATACGCCAAGAAAGCCCCGTGCCGCTTATTGGTTTTGGCGGTGCTCCCTTAACACTCGCGACCTATCTCATCCAAGGGGGAGGCAGTAAAGATTACGCGGAGTTTCGTCAATTTTTACGCTATGACCCGCAGGCTGCGCATGCACTCTTGGACAAATTAACCGAACTGAGCATTCGCTACTTAAGTATGCAAGTAGAAGCGGGTGCAGAGGCCATTCAACTGTTTGACTCTTGGGCAGGTTTGCATAGCGCTCCAATGTATGCCGAATTTGCCAAACCCTATAACCAGCGTATTTTTGCAGCTTTAGCAGCCTATAAAGTGCCACGCCTTTATATTGCGGTTGAGGCGGCGCATCTTTACCCTGAGATTAACCAGTTGGACTGTGAAGTGGTGAGTATTGACTGGCGTTTGCCCATCTATCAAGTGAGATCCCAACTGGCAGAAAAAACTATTCAGGGCAATCTTGACCCTGCTATTTTGCTGGCACCCAAAGAAGTCATCACACAAGAAACGAAGCGCGTTTTAGAAGAAGGTTTAGGCGGTGCCCATATTTTCAACCTGGGTCATGGCATCTTTCGTCAGACTGACCCTGATCATGCCAAACATATGATTGATACGGTAAAGAGCTTTGACCGCGTAAAGGCTAAGGGCTTGGTTTTAAAATGATTAAAGCCAGACGTGAGCGTGTTTTTGAGCTGATGCAAGCAGGACAAAGCAAGCTAATTGCAGGCTTTGAAGCCCAAGGCGAAGGTGAGTTTAAAGCTTATTCCTGGGAACGTCCTGGGGGGGGTGGCGGTACGGCTCGAGTCTTGGAGCAAGGCAGTGTTTTTGAGCGAGCAGGCGTCAATGTCTCAGCGGTTTATGGTGAGGCTGTACCAGAAAGTCTGGCTAAGCAGCACCCTGCTACTGAGGGCAAGCCTTATTTTGCTACAGGTGTTTCGATGGTGTTACACCCGATTAACCCATATGTACCCTCATTTCATGCTAATTACCGCTATTTTGAAGTTGGTGACAGTGATATCTGGTGGTTTGGGGGTGGAGCAGACCTTACGCCTAATTATGCCTTTGAGGAAGATATCATCCATTTTCATAAGACGCTTAAAGCGCAGTGTGATCGTCACGCTCAGGCTAACTATGCCCAACTTAAGAAAATATGTGATGACTACTTTTATATTAAGCACCGTCAAGAAATGCGGGGTATTGGCGGCATCTTCTTCGACGAACTTTCTAAACCAGGTACAGGGGATTGGGAAGCAGATTTTGCTTTTGCCAAAGATGGCATAGCTACGATTTTAGAGGCTTATATTCCCATTATTGAAAAGCGTAAGGAAACACCTTACGGTGAGCGCGAGCAGACCTGGCAACGCTACCGCAGGGGGCGTTATGTAGAATTTAATCTGGTCTATGACAGAGGGACGCTTTTTGGTTTGCAGACGGGGGGCAATATTGAAGCCATCCTGATGAGTATGCCGCTATATGCTCACTGGAGCTTTAACTATCAACCCGAGCATAGTAGCCCTGAAGCTAAAATGCTCGAGTATTTACAGCCACGTGATTGGGTTTAGATTAGTTCAGGGCTAATACCCGTTGCTTCAAAACCAAATATGGGGGGCGCAAGTCGTTTAATGGCTTTGGCGGGGGCACCCACAGCAACACAGCATTCCTCAATCGGTTTCACCACAACGCTGCCCGCACCAACAATGGAATAGCTGCCCACGCTGGTTCCTTGAATGATGTCTGTACCTGTTCCTAATTCAACCCCTTCAGAGAGTGTGACATCACCAGAAACGTTGCAGTGTGGGTGAATAGAAACATAGTCAGCAATGCGGTTGCCATGACTGACCATTGCGCCAACATTTAAGAGGTTATGGCGACCCATATTTAGGTCAACGGTGGCTACACTGTAAGCATGTAAGACAGTACCCTCACCTAATTGCACCCTAGGGCCAACATAGGCAAGGGGGTGTTTTAGAATAGGAAAGAGAATGTCATACTGATAGGAAAGTCTTTCAGCAATTTGTTTCCGAGCAATGCTCGAGCCAATGCCAATCACCACATGCATAGATCTTTTGTCAGCCAGCCAGTTACTACCGCCCAGAACCCTTTGCCCAGCAATGATAGCGCCGTGCTGTTTGGGGTCATCATCAAGAAAACCTAAAATGTTCCAGCTTACTTGATTCTGGTTAATCATTTCAATAATGCCAAGAACCTCTCGTGCCCAGCCTCCGCTGCCATATATGACGATGTTTTGCATGTTGCTCATGAACACTCCTTTTAAGTATTTCACTCAGAGACCGAGTAAGAATGACGTAGTCAAAAACAGCTTAGGTTTTTACAAGCTTCAAAAAGCCTGCAAGACCTATAAAAATATCAGTTGATTATGGGTACTATGTTGCCAGCGGACTGTAAGGTCTTTTCCAATTAAGACTAAAGATGAAAAAGTCATGAAGCTACGATTTCTGTAAAAAGGCTTATGTGGTTTTGTCGCTACATCCAAGGCGCACATTAGTGGGGGTAGTTTATCTAGGTTTGATGCTAGGTGTCGGTGACCGATGCGCACACTAGGGTTTATTTATACAGAGGCGTTATAAATTGAGCGAGCTTTATCCAATTCGCGTTTTTCCTTGAACTTATGCTAAACTATGCAAGTTTGCCCGCTTGGGCTTGTTTTTTTGAAGGAGTTTTTACAAATGGCTAAACATCCCGTTCCAAAAAAGCGTATGTCACGCTCTGCTCGTGATACCCGCCGCGCTCATGACGCCCTAACGGCACCTACCCTTGTTGCTTGCTCCCAGTGTAAAGAGATGAAACCACCTCATCAGGTTTGCCCTCACTGTGGTACTTATAAAGGTAAAGAAGTTCTCAAGATTGAAGCCTAGGCTTAGGTCTAGTTTTGTTCTAGCTTAAAATAGGGCTGCTTTTAAAGTAGCCTTATTTTTTTGTACCGAGTCTAGGCTAGGTATCTCCCATGTAAATCAGTAAGGCTTTTCACAGTGTTTTGCGGTTTAGGATAGTGAAACTCAGTTTGTAATTTTACAAGGTTAGTATGGGGATACTTGAAAGCCCTCCCTGGTAAACGCACTAGGGCTAGAAAACGGGTGTTAATGATGACAAAGACAAGACGTGCTGGTATTACAGCCATTGGTGCTTATGCCCCTTCTAAAGTTCTAAGCAATGATGACTTGTCAAAATTTATGGATACAAGTGATGAATGGATTTCAACCCGCACAGGTATTCGCCGTAGGCATGTTGCCGCTGACGATGAGTTTACCGCTGATTTGGCGGTGAGCGCGATTAAAGATATGCAGCGTCGTTATGGTGAAGCTGTACTTGAGGGTGTTGACATGGTTATTGTTGCAACCAATACGCCTGACGCCTACTTTCCTTCAACCGCTGCCATGGTCCAAGATTATTTTGGACTTAAAGCAGGGGCGTTTGATTTGCTAGCAGCCTGCCCCGGTTGGGTTTATGCGCTTTCGGTCGCCCAAGCGTATGTCGAATCGGGTATTTGCAAAAAGGTATTAGCCATTGGGGCAGAAGCCCTTACCAAGATTATTGACTGGAATGACCGCTCAACAGCGGTGCTTTTTGGCGATGGCGCAGGCGCTACTCTGGTAGAAGCCGTAGAAGAGCCTTTTGGTATCAAATCTATGATTTTGGGTGCAGATGGTGCCGGAGGTAAACATTTGCACGCCAAGGCCGTAGGTAAGTGCTTGTTAGACGGTACCAAGCTAGGTGAACATGTCTATATGAATGGTTCAGAAGTTTTTAAGTTTGCTGTTCGGGTTATGAAAACATCTACGGTTGAAGCCATCGAGCAAGCAGGTTTAAAAACAGAAGATATCTCGCTTTTTGTTCCCCATCAAGCTAATTTGCGAATTATTAATGCGGCCAGAGAAAGGCTCGAGCTGGCTGAAGACAAAGTTGTTGTAACCGTTGATGAATACGGCAATAACTCTACCGCCAGTATTCCCTTAGCCCTATGTCACGCCCTTGACGGTGGTCGCATACATGCGGGCGATAATTTGCTCTTGGTCTCCTTTGGTGCCGGGCTTACCTGGGCTGCCAGTGTCTTGACTTGGGGTGGAGGCAAGAAATGATCAAAAGAGAAGAGGAGGCATTATGATTGCCGCACTGTTTCCAGGTCAGGGGTCCCAGCTTGTCGGGATGGCTAAAGATTTTTATCAACATAGCCCAGCAGCAAAAGCTGTGCTAGATAAGGCAGAAACGGCCTTACCTCGGCTTTTAAGACTTATGTTTGAAGGGCCTGAGGACGAACTTAAACTAACTGCTAATCAGCAACCTGCTTTAGTAGCTGCTTCAGCCGCTGCCTTTGCCGCCTATCTAGAGGCAGGCGGTAGTATGCCTAAGTACGCGGCAGGCAATAGTATTGGGGAGTATAGTGCTCACGTAGCTGCAAGCTCCTTAAGCATTACCGACGCAATACGTCTAGTGCACAAGCGGGGAACCTATATGCAAGAGGCCGTTCCTGAAGGTCTGGGGTCAATGGCTGCTATTTTAAAGGTAGACAAAGATGTTGTGGCAAAAGTTTGTGCTGTAACCGAAGGCATTGTTGAGATTTCTAATCTGAACTCCCCAGGACAAACGGTTATTTCAGGTGAAGCAGCTGCCGTTGCTAAAGCCGCAGAAAGACTTAAAGAAGAAGGCGCTCGAGTCACGATGCTGCCTGTATCAGCGCCATTTCACTGTAGCCTTATGCAACCTGCGGCTGACGCACTCGCCAAAGATTTGGCAGAGGTAAAGTTTCGTAAGCCAAGTTTTGGCATTATTGCCAATGTTACCGCTGATTTGGTGACAGATATGAACCAGGTTAGAGGCTTACTTACCGAGCAAGTAACGGCAGCTGTACGCTGGACAGAAACGGTTGAAAAACTCTCACAGCTTGGCGTCACGCGCTTTATCGAGTTTGGTTCGGGTAAGGTTTTGACGGGGCTGGTTGGGCGTATTTTGGATAAACCTGATGCCAGGGTCGTGACCGATATGATAAGTCTAAAAGAAGCGTTAGGATAGGTAGGATGATGGCTGAACACAAAGACCGAGTGGTTTTGGTAACAGGCTCGAGCCGTGGCTTAGGTAAAGCAATGGCGCTCGAGTTTGCTAAAAAAGGCTATAAAGTTGCCGTTCACTATGCTCAGTCGGAAGGCCCAGCTCAAGAGGTTGCTCAGGCTATTAGAGATGCTGGCGGAGAAGCAAGTATTTTTTCTGCCGATGTCTCAAATGCAGAAGCCTGTACTAATCTGATAAAAGCTGTGACTACAGAGTTTGGTAGACTCGACATCTTGGTTAATAACGCAGGCATAACCAAAGATACGCTGGCTCTTCGTATGAAAGAAGCGGACTGGACAAGCGTTTTAGATACCAATTTATCGAGTGCCTTTCATCTCTCAAAAACAGCGCTTAGAGGCATGCTTAAAAACAACTGGGGTCGTATCATTAATATTTCTTCGGTGGTGGGTATTATTGGCAATATCGGTCAAGCAAACTATGTGGCAGCTAAGGCAGGTCTAATTGGTTTAAGTAAAGCCTTAGCCAAAGAGTATGCCGGTAAAGGTGTCACTGTTAATGCAGTAGCGCCGGGTTTTATAGAAAGTGATATGACGGCTCACTTAGCAGCTGAGCTTAAAACAAGCTATTTACAGCAAATACCTGTAGGGCGCTTTGGGAAACCTGAGGAGGTTGCAAAGGTTGTTGTTTTTCTGGCTTCAGACGATGCTAGCTATGTCAACGGTCAAACGATTGCTGTCGATGGCGGTATGGTAACGCAGTAAGCTAGGGATTTGTCACTGAACCCTAAAGTCTATCGTTAAATAAACGCTCAGATTTGTGAAAAGATACGTTAAAAAGCTTAATGTTTGCCGATAAATAGGTTACAATCTCAAAAAGCTGCTAAACTACTTTGCTAGTTAAGAAAAGGCTACTTCTAAGGAGGAAGTAATGGACCAAGCTGAAATTCTGGCGAAAATAAAAGATGTAGTCGCCGATAAACTCGATGCAGACCCTGCCGATGTTACCGAAAGTGCTTCTTTTGTTGACGACTTGGGTGCTGATTCTCTTGATGTTGTTGAACTCATTATGGGTTTAGAAGATGAATTTGGTATCGAAATTAGTGACGAAGAAGCTGAAAATATTCGCACCGTTGGTGACGCTGTAAGCTTTATTGAAAAAACTGTTTAAGTCAATGCACAAGGTGGGCAATGGGTTTTGACTCATTGCCTCATCTTTTAGCTAGAGTTATTGTTCTTAACTCTTAGCTCATAGACATAAACTATTTTGGTTGAGCCCTAATTGATAATTGAGATGTTAGGTTAACTGATATGAACCGAGTCGTAGTCACAGGCTTAGGACCTGTTACGCCTATAGGCATTGGGGCAGATGCCTTTTTAAAAGCGCAGCATGAAGCCAAAAATGGTATTCGAACGATTCGCATGTTTGACTCGTCAGAGCTTAGTGTTCATATTGCGGGTGAGTCAGAAATAGATATTGAAGCCTATCTTGATCGTAAAGAGGCTAAGCGGCTTGACCGTTTTGTGCATCATGCACTTATCGGCGCGGCACTTGCTATAGAAGATGCAGGCTTGAGCGAGGCTGACCTTGCAGGTGAGCATGCAGGTACCTGTATTGGCAGTGGTATTGGCGGGCTCGAGACTTGGGAAGAACAAACCTTTAAACGTTTTGAACGTAACCCCATGCGCATGAGTCCGTTTTTTATCCCTATGCTCATAGCCAATATGGCGGCAGGCCATGTAGCGATGCGCTACGGCTTACTTGGCCCTAGCAGTACAGTCGTGACTGCCTGTGCAACGGCTTCAGGCAATATTGGTGACGCTTTTCGCATTATTCAACGGGGTGAAGCCAAGCTTATGCTCACGGGTGGTACGGAAGCTTGTGTAAACCCGATGGGGATTGGCGGCTTTGCCGTTATGAAAGCGCTAAGTACTCGGAATGACAGCCCAGAGACTGCCAGTCGCCCTTTTTCGCTCAACCGAGATGGTTTTGTCGCAGGTGAAGGCGCAGGTATTTTGGTTTTAGAAGATTATGATCATGCTAAAGCAAGGGGGGCTCGTATTTACGCTGAGGTTGTCGGATACGCTACCAGTGCGGATGCCCACCATATAACAGCACCTGCACCTGGCGGAGCGGGAGCTGTTCGGGCAGTTAAATGGGCAATTAAATCAGCTGTTATCGATAATTCAGCAATTGGCTACATTAATGCTCATGGAACCAGCACCCCTGCCAATGATCTTAATGAAACGCTTGCCTATAAGGCAGTATTTGGGGCTAAAGATAAGGTTCCGCCTATTTCCTCGACCAAATCGATGACGGGACATATGCTTGGAGCTGCGGGTGGGGTAGAAGCTATTGCTACGGTTCAAGCGCTATATACGGGGGTTTTGCCACCGACGCGTAATTACTTTGAGCCTGACCCTGAGCTTGATCTTGATTACATTCCAAATGAAGCCAGAGAACAGCAAGTTGACTATGCCCTCAGTACCAATTTTGCCTTTGGCGGGCAAAATGCTGCGCTGGTTTTTAAGCGTGTTTAAAGGTGGCTTAAGTAATAGCTACGGCTTTTCTTAGATAATCTTGACTTTCTAATTGAGCGAGCATAAATCCAGCTACATTTGCCCTAGAAATTTGGCTTGCCTTAATGTTTGGGTCAATACCAGAGGTAAAACGTTTTGCGGGTGGGTCATCGGTGAGTCTTGAGGGTCTTACAATTGTCCAGTCCAGACCACTTTCTTTTACGTAGTCTTCTTGTAACTCATGGTCTTTTTTAGCATGCTTGAGTACAGAGCCCATAAAGGCTTTAGCTACAAGCGAGAGCTGTTTCCAGCTTTCATGCGTTCCTATAGTCGTCATAACAATAAGTCTTTTGACCCCGTGTTTTTGCATTGCCTGAATAATGTGTTTGGTGCCTTCAGAGCGAATGGTGTTTGGGCTGGTGGTACTTGTTCCTAGGCAAATAAAGACGGCATCTTGAGCTTTCACAGCGTTATCCACAGCCTGTGGATAACTGACGTTGCCAGTGGAAAAACTTAAATTGGGGTGTTTGACCGTTAGTTTTAAAGGGTCTCTGACAAAGGCGGTGACAGAGTGTCCTGCTTCGAGCGCATCTTTAAGCAGTAAAATGCCTGTTTTCCCTGTAGCTCCAAAGATGACCAAACGCATAAGCCTTATCTTGCTTGAAAGAGCCGACTTTAACCGTAGCCTAGGCATGAGATACTAAGATTATGCCTTACCGTTACCTTTTGTTTGACGCCGATGATACCTTGTTTGACTTTGAAAAAGCCCAGTCTAATGCGCTCGAGCGTAGTTTTCTTGATTTAACGGGTCACTACGAAGTGCATTACTTAAAGGTATATGACGAAATAAATCTTGCTCTCTGGCAAGCCTTTGAGCGCGGAGAGATAAGTCAGTCAGAGCTTAAAGATAGGCGCTTTGTTCAGTTTTTAGCAAGGCTCGAGCTTTCTTTAGAACCTGCAGATTTTAACCAGATTTATTTGCAGCGTTTGTCTGAAGGTCAGTTTTTACTTGAGGGGGCGCTCGAGCTTATTCAAGACTTATCCACAGGCTACACTTTATTACTCATTACCAATGGTCTAAAAGAGGTTCAGCGTCCACGCTTTAGCACTTCGCCGCTGATGCCCTATTTTGAGGGCCTAATTGTTTCAGATGAGATAGGTGTTGCTAAACCTCATCCTGCCATTTTTGACGCAGCATTTTCTCTGTTAGGGCAGCCTGCTAAATCTGAAGTTCTGATGATTGGTGACAGCCTCAGTTCTGATATCCAAGGCGGTATTAACTACGGTATCGATACTTGCTGGTTTAACCCAACTAAAAAAGCAAATACGGCCCATTTTAGCCCTACCTATGAGGTCTCGAGCCTAGCTGACATCAGCAGGCTAGTATAGGTAAGAATTATGTAATGCGGTTTGCTTTATGCTTGGTAAAACAGGGCCAAAGGCAGACAATGTTGCAGCTTTTTAAAAAATTTAAACCTGTCAAACCTGACGCACCACAAACGTCACATATGCGTAGTTTCGTTTTGACCCGAACCTGGTCAAGGCTATATCGGCATCCTGGATTTTTTATTGATCTTGATTACTCCGGCAACCGCTATGGCGCCGTCATAATGGGAAAGCTGCTTATTCAAAGTTATGGTACAAAAACGGCCTATAGCATGATACTGATGCATACCACGCAAGAAATGGTCATGTCAGAATTAAAATTCAAAATGGATGGCCCCTTTCGTTTTTCAATGAATATGCCAGGTGAGTATCAACTTGTGGTTGATACGGGTGAAGAAGTTATAGAAATTGATATTTTCAGCGTTAAATAAGACTGAGCTGAATCATAACTGTCGTAAGATTTTATGATTCTGACCAAGCAGTCTTGAACCACAGGTAATGACTATGATTGCTGAGTATTGGGTTATCACCGTTGCAACCGCTGGTTCAGGACTGTTCAGGGGAGTAAGCTCTGATAGACCAGTTTTATGAAATTAATTTCTCAGCTTAGTATTAGTTTTTGTTTGCTTTTATGAA
>JAHEBB010000665.1 GCA_024642575.1 Trueperaceae bacterium
TCTTTTACGTGGAGTAGCTGGGCTCGAGGCAATCACAGTTCTGGCAGAAACGCTCGGTTTACAAGAAAGCTGGCGAAAATGGCTGGGACTTTTAGAAGTACCTGAGAATGAGCTTAAGTGGGCAGAGCGCCTTCTTAATACCAGCCTACCCGAGTTGCGCTACGACCTTACCGACGATAAGCTCAAATGGGAACAGTTCAAAAAACATGCGCTGCAACGCGCCAAAGAAGCCAGTACTTTAGCCAAAGCCGCATCTTTTAGAAAGTGGTGGTCGGCGCTCTTGCAAGAAACCTTTGTCTTTGATAGCCCAAGAGGGGGCGTGGCTCTGCTTACCAATAAACTTGCTTCGGGGAGACAGTTTAAAAAAGTTTATCTCATGCACGCTGTTGAAGGTGCTTACACCGTCAATGAAGGCGAAGATTACTTTATACCCGAAGAAGAGCGACAGAGCCTGGCTAAAACCTTTGAAAAATTGGGTCTACCCAAACGCTACTTGGGTCGGGATGATGGGCTATATAAGGAACTCAGAACAAGGGGTGATGAAGTCATCATTACGTACTCTGAGGCAAATCAAGGGGGAACGCTTGAAGTAAACCTTGATTTGATAGGGGTGAACCCTAAAGAAGTTGAACCTTTACCTGAATTGGCAGCAGCAAGTCGGCTCGAGCTTGAAACAGCAGAGAGCTATAAGGCAGATTTAAGGCCGCTCTTTTTTAACCATATCAGTTTGCAAAAACTTATGCGCTATGACGACTGTGCCTTTCGTTACTGGGCCGAAGAGCAAAGGCTCGAGTCCGAAGCTAAACCCTGGTGGCTAAATCTGCTTGACCAGATGCGGGACTACAAAAAACTTAACCCTGCTCGTATTGAAGTTTTAAAGGCCGAATATCCTGAAGCCGCAAATTGGCTAGCTGATTACGCAGACACTTTTATGACACTGAATTTTGGTGAATCCATTTCGCCCGAAAACGATGCGCCATCCGCTTACCTAGATGCTGCTGGTCGAAGGGGAACGGAGGTGCATTTTTACCGTTTTGTTGCACCAGGGCGCATTAAAGATCAAAGCGAAGCAGGCAAATATATTGATGGTCGCTGGAATGAGCTCTGGGCTGCTGGACATATGCTCGAGCGCTTTGCTGGCCGTATCACCAAGGTATCGGTTTTAGTATGGCCCGTTCAGGGGCAAGCTATAGAAGCTTATGATGGAGGTATCACCTATGTCTGGCGGCGCATTGCCAATCGGCAAGAAAAGATCGCTCACGCCTTTGCGCGTTTTCAAAAAGGAGATTTAAGCCCAAACCCTGGATTTAGATGTAGAGAATGTGCCGTGTCAGACATATGCAGGCAAGGGCAAAGGTAATGTCAAGCGAGATTGATGATTTTACAGTATCAATTCCCATCTTTAGATCTTAGGTGCAACCAGCTCAGCAGGGTTCCCCTGCCTTTGTAATTTGGTATAAGAGTAAAAAAGGAAGAAGGTTTTAGGTCATCGCTCCCTATTCTAAAAATGTTAAGAGAAGCTTTAAACCAAGACCCAAAGAGCAATCAAAGGCGCTCAAGGCTCGAGCCTTTGAACTTGAAGTTTTAGAGGGGCTTGTGCCCTTTGCTGAGAAAGAACTGCTTAAGTTAGATGGGCTTAGAGTTACAGGACAAAGTGAAGATAGTTTGCAATTTTTATTTACTGGCAAATTGGCAGCACTAAATAAGTTTAAAAAAGCAACTGTGGTTTATTTACTTAGCCAGTTTGCCGTGCCAAGACCAAAAGCACTATTAGGCAACCAGCAGTTTGCGCAGCTTGTAAATGACATTGCTTTTGTCATGGAAACTCAGATTTTCAAGAGTTTTCGGTTTGAAGCAGCGGGTAAAGATAGCTCAGTGTTTGGGCGTTTAGCAGAAGTCTTGGCAAAAGCTTTAAAGCTAGTTTTTGACCCTGAAGAGGGTGAACTTATGCTGCGTGTAAGGCCTTTTGCTGAAGGCTGGGAAGTCTTAATTCGGCTTACGCCGAGACCACTGTCCGCCAGAAGTTGGCGTATTTGCAATATGCCTGGTGGGTTAAATGCCAGTTTGGCTGTCATCATGAATGAACTCGCTAGACCTAAACCCAACGAGCGCTATTTAAATGCGATGTGTGGCTCAGGTACGCTGGCGATTGAGCAAGGTTTAGGCTCGAGCTGCAAAGCCCTAGTTGCTTTAGACATTCGCAAGGATGCGCTAGACTGCGCCAGAGAAAACATTAGCGCTGCAAAATTATCACATATCGAACTAGTACAAGCAGATGCCACAACCTACCAGTCAGATGAACCCTTTGATGTCATCACAGCAGATTTACCTTGGGGGGACGTTGTTGGTAGTCACAAAGGCAATGCTCAATTGTACCCCGCCTTTTTAGAGAATATGGCAAGGGGCTCGAGTGACAAAGCACGTCTTGTAATACTTACTCACGAAATCAAGTTATTTGAAAAGCTACTGAGTCAAGATAAAAACTGGAAACTATTGCAAAGCCTTAAGGTTTCACATAGTGGGCATTATCCTAGAATTTATGTCCTGAAAAAAGTGATTTAGGATAGTACCAAGGCGAAGCTTTAGATCTTGAAGATTGATTTTTAAGGAGCTTCAATGCCAGCAGTTTGAGCAGTCCATAGAGATTTTATACCACCGCTTTACGCTGCATATTTAGCCGATAATTGTCTTAGCCCATTGGGTGTTTAAAACCTGCGGAGTACCTACCTGT
>JAHEBB010000180.1 GCA_024642575.1 Trueperaceae bacterium
CATTCTGGCAGAAAATGGTGTTTACTCGCACTTGATTACCGATCATCAACACTATTTTGAAGATGGGGCAGGCGGAACCTATCACAACCGTTACAGCAGTTGGGAGTTTGTACGTGGTCAGGAGGGTGATTTTTGGAAAGCGCACGTTGAGCCCCAAGACATCCCTGAACCAACGGTGAAAGAAGCCAATCATCACCCACGTACCTGGACACAAGACTGGATTAACCGCTCTTATTTTGATACGCCTGAAAAACAATCTCAGTATCAGGTCTTTAGTTTAGGGCTCGAGTTTTTAGAGACCAATAAAGATGCCGACAACTGGTTTTTGCAACTTGAAACCTTTGACCCACATGAACCCTTTTTTACCCAGCAAAAATACAAAGACCTTTATCCTCATGATTACACTGGCCCTCATTTTGATTGGCCACCTTATGCCAAAGTCAATGAACCCCCCGAACAAGTGGAGCATGCCAGGCTCGAGTACGCTGCGCTCTTAAGTTTTTGCGATGAGCAGCTTGGTCGCCTGTTAGACAAAATGGACGTTGAAAACATGTGGGATGACACCCTGCTGATTGTCTGCACCGATCACGGTTATTTGCTAGGTGAGCACGACTGGTGGGCAAAAAACAAAATGCCCTGGTATGACTATCTGGCAAACACGCCTTTATTTATTTGGGACCCACGCTGCGGCAAAAAGAATGAAACCCGCGAGAGTCTTGTGCAAATGATTGATTTTCCTGCGACCTTGCTCGAGTATTTCAAGCTGCCCATCCCCAAAGATATGCAAGGCAAACCCTTAAGAGATACGATTGCTAATGACACGCCCGTTCATGACGCGGTACTCTTTGGCGCATTTGGCGCATACGTTAACTGTACCGATGGTAACTATGTTTACATGCGTGCACCCGATGAAACTACTGAGGTCTTTGAATACACCCTCATGCCCACCCACTTACGTTCACGGTTTAGTGTTGAGGAATTACGAAACACCATCATGGCAGCGCCCTTTGACTTTACTAAAGCTTGCCCTGTCATGAAAATTGCGGGTAATCCTTGGGGTGGTGCCAAAGACTTTAAGCATTTACTGTTTGACGTTAAAACAGATCCTGGTCAAGAAAACCCTCTCAAAGACGAAAGCGCTGAAAAAGACATGATGAGGCGCATGAAGCAACTCATGCAAGCGACTGATGCTCCAAAAGAGCTATACAAGCGACTGAGTTTAGATCAGTAAAAGGCTTAAATAGGCTATGGCATCTGCACCTCTTACCCTTAAGCGCCCTTTTGAAATTGGACTTTACTCTTTTGCCGAGCTTACACCTGACCCTCTAACTGGGCAAAAAATAAGCCCAACAGAACGTATTAAAAACTTGCTAGAAACGGCTGAATTGGCAGATCAGCTTGGTTTAGATATCTTTGGCTTAGGCGAACACCATCGCCCTGATTTTGTTGCTTCGGCCCCTGCGGTCATCTTGGCAGCTATAGCGGCACGTACGCAAAACATCCGTTTGACCAGTGCTGTAACGGTGCTTAGTTCTGATGATCCTGTCAGAGTCTTTCAAAATTTTGCCAGCCTAGACCTTATTTCACAGGGTCGCGCCGAGATTATGGCCGGGCGGGGCTCATTTATTGAGTCTTTTCCGCTTTTTGGTTTTGACCTGAATGACTACGATGAGCTCTTTGCAGAAAAGCTCGAGCTTCTTTTAGACCTCCGCGAGCACGAGCGAGTCAGTTGGTCAGGTAAGCACCGCCCAGCTTTACAAAACGCAGGTATCTACCCCAGACCGCATCAGGAAAAATTACCTATCTGGATTGCGGTTGGTGGCACGCCTCAATCGGTTGCCAGAGCAGGCATGCTGGGTTTACCGCTTGCTATTGCCATCATTGGTGGTATGCCAGAGCACTTTGTGCCCTTTGCTGATCTTTACCGCAAAGCTTATAGCCAGGCTGGAAACCTTGAAGCGTTGCAGCTAAGCATAAACTCGCATGGTCATATTGCCGATGACTCAAAACAGGCTGCCGATGAATTCTTTCCTTCATATGCTCTAGTCATGTCAAAAATCGGGCGTGAGCGCGGCTGGCCTCCTGTTACAAGGCAGCAATTTGAAGGCTCACGCAGCCTGCATGGTGCAAATATGGTCGGCAGCCCTGATGAAGTCATTGAGAAAATTCTCTTTCAGCATGAGCTTTTTGGTCATACAAGGCTACTTTTGCAATTAAGCATAGGCACCATGCCGCATCATCAGGTCATGCACGCGATTGAGCTTTTGGGCACCAAGGTTGCGCCTGTAGTCAGGAAAGAAATTGCCAGCCGAGCTGAAACTACGCTTTAAACTAAAGGCAAGACTTAAGCTTGGACTCCAACCTTCACCAAAATGACATATCTGACTTGAGAAGAATTCCCATCTTTTAAACTCGAGCCTCCCTTAAGCTTAAAGCATGAAACGCTTTGCTCTACTTTTATCTTTAAGTACCTGTCTTTTTGCCTGCGCTACAGGGCAAAACCCAAGTTTGCCTAGTTTGGGGGAAGCGCCTAGCTTAGAGGGTTGCGCGCTCTTCCCTGCCGATCATATCTGGAACACTCGAGTCGATTCTTTACCCTTAGATAAACGCTCGAGCGCTTACATCAGCAGTATAGGTGCAAGCACCCACGCTCACCCCGACTTTGGTTCAGGTCTCTGGGAAGGCGGACCTATTGGCATTCCCTATACTGTGGTCAAGGGCAATCAAGCAAAAGTTTCGGTCACCTTTGACTACGCTGATGAAAGTGACCCTTCCCCTTACCCTATCCCAGAACATGCTCCTATTGAAGGTGGCAATCAAGCCGATGGCGACAGGCATATTCTGGTTGTAGACAGCGACAATTGCCTGCTCTACGAACTTTTTTATGCTTTCCCTAAAGATGATGGCTCCTGGACAGCAGGTTCAGGAGCCCTATATGACTTAAAAAGTTACGAGCTTAGACCTGATGGCTGGACCTCAGCAGATGCGGCAGGCTTAGCCATTTTGCCAGGGCTCATTCGCTATGATGAAGTTGCTAGCGGTGAAATTAAGCATGCCATTCGTTTTACCGCAGCTGAGACAAGACAAGATTATGTCTGGCCTGCAAGGCACTTTGCCTCGAGCCTAACAGGGTCAAACTACCCGCCGATGGGTCAACGTTTCCGTTTAAAACAAACCTTCGATATCAGTACGTTTTCTCCTGATATACAGGTCATTTTGAGAGCGCTAAAAACGTACGGCATGATTTTGGCCGATAACGGCTCACCCTGGTATCTATCTGGTGCACCCGATGAGCGCTGGAATAACGACATCTTGCACGAACTCCAGCAACTACAAGGGTCTGATTTTGAAGCTGTTGACGTTTCATCGCTAATGATTAACTCAAACTCAGGTCAAGCCAAGCAACCTTGATCAGACAAAATAAATCTTGCTTTATATCAAGCTGAAAGAATAATGTCATAAAACTAGATTTTTTAGAGCTTACTCCCCCAGGTCAGAATCATAAAGTCTTACAACATTTATGATTCAGCTCAGTATTAGGTGGTCTTAACATAATCTTTCTAAAATTTACTGAGAATGTTTACTGCCGCTTTTTGCAACCTATTTGTTAGGTATGAATTCCAGCGAAAGCTGGAATCCATAGTCTAGAATTTACCGAAAACAGCATCTACGGTTCGCAAACCCTTTTGGAGAGGCTATATCTTTATAATTTGGCAGCTTCAGCCCAGGTTGTTTCAAAGACAATTTCTTCAAGGTTTTTTCGGCTTCGCTCTGCTTTTTCTCTTGCTTGCAAATCCTCAGGTAAAGCCTCGAGCCTACCCATATGCCCTATCGCTATAATGACTCTTGGAGCATATCCTCCTGGAATGTTGTACGTTTCACGCACTTTGTCGCGGTTTATACCGCCCATCTGGTGACAATAGAGATTTCTTGCCGTAGCCTCGAGCGTTAAAGAGGCTACCGATAAACCTGTAGCGTATTCCGCAGAATCATTAGGTTTTTCGGCCCCTGGCGCATGCTGTTCTACAACCACAGTTAAAAGCATAAAGGCCTTTTCTGCCCAACGTTTGTTATTTGGCGCAAGGCAGTCTGCCATTTTTTCAAATGCTTCAGGCTTATCCTGGGTTGAAAAAATAAAGCGCCAAGGCTGTGAATTATTGCCTGAAGGTGCCCAACGTGCTGCTTCAAATAGCGCTACAATAGCTTCTTTACTAATGGGTTCTGAGCTAAATGCTCTGGGGCTCCAGCGCTCGGTTAAATGTTCATGAATGGGGGTGCGGGTTAAAGCGGGTTTATTCATAAAGGCATTATCTCGCACTTTAAGCACGTTATTGGCTATCTCAAAGACAGTTGATAAAATAAAGTGCTATAACAAATAGCTAGGGTTTGCGTTATGCTTTAGTATCATGCTTTTTTTAGATCAGCTTTTTCAAAACATTAAAACTTACAAGGATAAACCTGCGCTCGAGTTTGTTGGAGCAGATAAAACAACGACGCTCAGCTACCAGGAGTTAGGGCAAGCCATAGAGAAGGCTGCTCAGTATTTACAAAGCCTTGGGGTCACTGGAGGGGATAGAGTTGCTATTCAACTCCCTAAAAGCCTCGAGTTTATTTATCTTCATCTGGCGGCTATGCGTCTTGGGGCTATCAGCTTGCCTTTAAACCCAGGTTTTCCAGCAACTGAGCTCGAGTATTTTCTCAGCGATTCCGAGGCGAAGGTCTTTTTTGCAGACAGTAAAGCCAAAGCTGAATTAGACCCTATGCTGGGCAAATTCAGCCACTTAAGCAGGATTTTCGTTAATCTTGGGCAGGGTTTAAACTTAAGCACGCCCGATTCGGCACTACCTCCTTTACCAACAGATACCAATGCGACTGCCCTCATGATTTACACAAGTGGCACGACAGGCAGACCCAAGGGCGCAGAGCTAAGTCATGGCAATCTGAGCACCAATTTAAGTGACCTTTATACCGCCTGGCAGTGGCAAGCCGATGATGTTCTTTTGCATGTTCTGCCAATTTTTCATACGCATGGTCTGGTCGTTGCGTTGCATGGCGCGCTGCATGCTGGGGCAAGCACAACTATCCTTGAAAAATTCGATGCTTGGCAAACGCTCGACTTACTTCTTTCCAAACGGTTTTCGGTCTTTATGGCGGTACCCACGATTCATAGCCGACTTTTGGATGAAGCAGGTACTCAAACCTTTGACCTTAATTTTATAAGGCTTATGACCTCAGGTTCGGCAGGTTTACCCGAAGATGTTTTTGAACGATTTCAAAAGACCTTTAAGTATACTTTGCTCGAGCGCTACGGCATGACCGAAACCGGCATGAACCTTTCAAATCCTTTTGAGGGAGAGCGCAAACTAGGTTCGGTGGGTCTGCCTTTACCTAGCGTAGAAGCAAGGGTAGTTCAGCCGGAAACAGAAACCCCTTTGCCCGATGGTGAGGTAGGTGAAGTTCAAATAAAAGGTAAGCATGTTTTTAAGGGTTACTGGCGACAACCTGAAAAAACAGATGAGTCTTTTAGTCCAGATGGCTGGCTCAGAACAGGAGATCTTGGCTTACGAGATATGGGTGGGTACTATCACTTAAAAGGTCGCTCTAAAGATTTGATTATCAGTGGTGGCTTTAATGTTTATCCGCCCGAAGTTGAACTGGTACTCTCTGAGCACCCAGGCATAGCCGCCACTGCTGTGATTGGCTGCCCCGATAAAGACTGGGGCGAGCAGGTCGTTGCCGTTATTCAGGCAAAAGCAGGACTTAAACTTACTGAGGTAGAAATAATCAGCTTTTGCAAAGAACGCTTAGCCAATTACAAAACACCAAAAGCAGTCAAGTTTGTCACTGACCTACCCCGAAATGCCATGGGTAAAGTACAAAAGAATCAATTACGGAGCGAGTTGTGCCAAAACAAAACCGAGACAGTTTAAACTGTCTCGGTATAGCGGTTGCTATGTTAAATTATTGTTTTAAGCCGACAATAAAATCATTCATGCTGTCAACCGAGCGGAAAGACTCGAGCTCTAAAGCGTCAAAATCAATGACAACTTTAAAACGACTCTCAAGTTCCATAATCAGATTAACCAGCGCCAAAGAATCAATCAAACCTGTTTCTAAAAGATCGGTATCATTGGCAGGTACATCATCATTAATGACTTGCAGTAAGACAGCGCGTATATCCTGGCGGAAATCTGTGGTCAGTGTAGGCATATTCAAAAGACTCCAATTACAGTAAAAGAGACGGTTTATCGGCCTTGATCGATTCGGGTTAGCTTAGCTCTGGTTGGCTTAACTGTCTGCTTAAACCCAAACTCTAAAACCCTCTAGCTAGCTACCATTATGGCACGGTCAACAACTTTCTGGATGTGATACAAGTCTTCTTTGCAAGTCGGAATATCTGTGATAAAAACCTCAAAACCTAAAGAACGGTAATGCCCGAGTTCATCAGCAACCTGGTCATAAGTACCGACCAAATAAGGACAAAAGGTTTGGTAATTCTGAAAGGGGCCAAGCCAGTAAGGGTTGTCGCTTTGCGCTGGTTTGGCGTCTAAATCAGAAAGTTCATGGTGCCACACCGAATCAGAAACCTTCATAGCCAGTTGGTGAGCCAGTTGCCCTCCTCTGGTATCAGGAAAGCGGGCATAGGCTACGTCCCAGGCAGCTTGCGAATTATCTCTAGCAATAATGCCCAAACGAATCCCAGGCGCAACAGGTTCTTGCATAAGGGTTTCTTCACGCACAGGTTTAGGATAACGAATCGCGGACGCCCCAATATCTCTTGATGCCTGCATACCTGCTTCAGATGAGCCCGAAATCAGAATGCCTGGAAATAAATCTTTTGGCATACTCGGCGTCATCTTTAGATTTTTCACCTGATAGTAATTTCCATCAAAGCTAAAGGGACCATCATTTTCAAGCAAGCCCCTCAAAATGAGCGTGTACTCAACCGTTCTGGCATAGCGCTCATCATGAGGCGTATCATCACCTAGAGCAGTTAAGTCATTCTTAAAACCACCCGCCAGCATATTCAGGTAAAGCTTACGACCGTACAAATGCGATAGCGTAACAATACGTTTGGCCAGCATATAAGGATGCACATAGATAGGTTGGACTGCAATCAGCGGAGAAATACGCTTGGTATGCTCCAAGACAACCTGGGCAATTGACCAGTTATCTACAAGACCATTATCGGTATAAATCAAAATACCCTCAAAGCCTGCCTCTTCGCTCCAGCGAGCAACCTCAATAACCTTGTCATAGTACTGATCAAGGGGAACATCTTTTGATTGGGGGCAGGTAGAAAACATCTGTAACATTGACTTAAGTGGCTTGGGCTGCTTCATGCACAGTTCCTTTCAAGCGAGTCGACCACCAGACTCTCAAACTAGATGGTGTACCAGCTTTTGCATTCATAGAGACTAATTCCCATTTTGACTGGATTTCCCTTCCTCTGTGCACACAAAACCGAACACCTTTCAAGCTATAAAGCTTCTACTCTAGCTTAGAAAAGCTCCTAAAAAAAAGCTGTAGGATTTTTACTGACAGTTCGTGGGAGTTTTATGGGTATCCTAAACCTATCATGGTGAGGCATCTTTACCCTAAGGATTCAAGCCAACAGAAGCTAAACCTAAAAGACCAGGATGTTTTAAGACCGATGACAGATGCTGATTTAAGGTTGCGTGAGCTCGAGACTATTCATGAACTCGCCAAAACCATACTCAATAGCCTGGAGCCCAGTGAAACGCTCGAGCGTGCTTTAGACGTGCTTATAAACACAGGCTGGTTTAACTGCGGTGAAGCCTTTCTTAAACTGGATGGGCAGGTAGAAACCTTAGCCGTCGGGCTATGCCGCTACAAAACAATAGACGACTGTAGCCTTAGACCTCGGCTCATCCTTGACGCCGAGCGCGTTATGAACACGAGTCAGGTTACCCAAATCAATAACTGGAGCCTTATTCCTATTGATAATATGGCAGTGATTGCCTTATCGGGTGGCAATGCCTCGAGCCCCTTTTTTGAGACGCTCATTGACATCATTCGTGCTGCCTTGAAACGCTCCAGGTTGCATCATCGCTTAAGTGAAAAAGAAACCCAGCGCTCCAAACTTTTACAAGCCCTTTTAAGAGCGCAAGAAGAAGAGCGTGGGCGAATCTCCCGTGATTTGCACGATCAGGTAGGTCAGGCACTTACCGCTATGCTCTTAGGTTTAGATGCTGCTATCACTAACCCAGACGGAGCCAATCTTGGCCGTCTAAAGGAACTCGCTTCGATTACCTTAGGGGATGTCAGACGTATAGCTCTTGATTTACGCCCTTCAGTTTTAGATGCGCTTGGGCTCGAGGCTGCCTTAAAACGCTACGCTCGTGAAGTGACTGAGCGCTATGAGATTAAGATAGAGGTTTTGGTAAGGGTTCCCAAGCGACTTAGCCCCGATGAAGAAACCGTACTTTACCGCGTTGCCCAAGAAGCCTTAACCAATATCGTGCGCCATTCCAAAGCAAAACAAGCCTCTATTGTCTTAACCACCACACCCAAATACGTGCAGCTTGTTATTGAGGATAATGGCATTGGGTTTAAACCTGCCGAGCTTTTGCCTGCCGAGCGCATTGGTCTAACCGGCATGCAAGAGCGCGTTGAGCTATTTAGTGGTAATCTAAGTATCGAAAGCAGTCCTGGCAAAGGTACTTCTATCCATGCTAGGCTGCCTTTGAGAACTTAATAATGACGAGTATATTTTTGGTTGATGATCACGCAGTTGTAAGAGCTGGTATACGCATGCTCTTAGAGTCTAAAACGCAGCTCCATATTGTTGGGGAGGCTGATTCGGCTGAGCTAGCGCTCGAGCGTATTCCTTCTTTAAGCCCTGATATTGCGCTTCTTGACCTGTCTTTGCCCGGTATGAACGGCATAGAGCTGGCTAGAAACCTCAGACAATTGCTGCCCAAACTTCGCATGATTGCCCTAAGCATGCACGAAGATACCGAATATGTGCAAGGTTTTTTAGAGGCGGGTGGCTCAGGTTATGTGCCCAAAAGCTCTCTTGAAACCCAACTGCTTGACGCCATCTCTGCCGTATCACGGGGTGAATACTACGCCCCAACCAAACTACTCGCTGAACTCGCCAGAGAAATGGCCAGCCCTGACCCTTACAAAAATGCTCATCTCACCGACCGAGAAAAAGACGTCGTTAAATTTATTGCGCAAGGCTGCACCTATAAAGAAATTGCAGGACTCTTAGGTATTAGCGAAAAAACCGTAGCAACGTATAGGGAACGTGCGGCTGAAAAACTAGGCGTTAAAACCCGCGCTGAACTTGTCAGGTGGGCGCTCGAGCATGACCTCATGGCCTAACTAAAATAGCTAATGTAAAAATTGTATTTTCAAAAAGCCTAAGCATTGATATTAATATAAAATAGCAATGCCAAATAATAAAAACCTGTGATAAGAAGGTAAGCTCAAGTGAAAGTGCTAAGTATCAATATCGGTCAGGCCAAACCTCTGAAAAATGCCAAAGCTTCAGGTCAAACAGGTATCTACAAAGAACCTGTAGAAGATAGTGTCTGGATTAGCAAACTTGGTTTAAAGGGTGACACCATTTGTGATACTGAAAATCACGGTGGCGTTGACCAGGCCGTCTATATTTATGGAGCAAAAGACTATGGCTGGTGGACTTGTACCTTGGGTCAAGACTTCAGATCAGGCATGTTTGGCGAAAATTTAACCCTTAGTGAGCTGGAAAGTGGCAGTTTTGCAGTAGGTGACCGTTTAGAACTTGGTGAGGTTATTTTAGAAGTAACAGCGCCACGCATACCCTGTGTAACCCTGGCTACTCGCATGGCTGACCCATCCTTTGCCAAACGCTTTAAAGAAGCCGAAAGACCAGGGCTTTACTGCCGCGTTTTGCAAGAGGGTTTTGTACAAAAAGATGATGAGGTAAAGCTCGAGCCCTACCAAGGCGACCGCATTTCTGTTATTCAGATGTTTCGTGATTTTTATCGACCTCAGTTATCTGAACAGGAATTAAGGCGCTACTTAGCCGTCCCTATTGCGATACGTGACCGAGTAGACAAAGAAGC
>JAHEBB010000181.1 GCA_024642575.1 Trueperaceae bacterium
GGATTAATCAGGTTTCTAGCATCTAAGAGAAAGTCACCACGCATCCTAGTTTTCATCTCAGCTAAAGGCAAATGTTTGTATTCTTGCCAGTCAGTTACAATGACCAAAGCGTCACACCCCATCGCTAAACAGTTCACGTCCTCACAGTATTCAACAGGTAAGTTCGGGTAGAGTCTGCGGCAAGCATCCATCGCTATGGGATCATGAACTCTGATAACGGCACCCCGTTCATGAAGGTGCTCAATGAGCGTCAAAGCAGGCGCGTCTCTAAGATCATCGGTATTACCTTTAAAGGCTAAACCCAAAAGGCCAATGGTCGTACCGCGTAACACTTTAAGCTCTTGTTGCAAACGGTCAATCACGTGTAACCTTTGTTTTTTATTGACATTTATGGCAGCGTCAACAATTGGCATGTCATAGTCATAGGCCTGGGCTGTCGTCATAATGGCTCTGGTATCTTTACCAAAGCAGCTTCCGCCCCAACCGATACCAGCATGTAAGAATTTATTACCAATTCGGGTATCCAGACCAATTGCCCTTGCAACCTGAGTTATATCTGCACCAACCCGTTCGGCAAGACCCGCAAATTCATTAATAAAGCTAATTTTTGTCGCCAGAAAAGAGTTGGCAGCATATTTGGTAAGTTCTGCGCTGGTTGGGGTGGTAGTGATCAGCGGAGGTAAAGTGTAGCGTTCTGGGCGGGGGGTACCTTCTGGGGGGGTAAAGGTTTGTTCTAAAAGGGGAGCATAAAGTTCTCTTAAGATACCTACAGCAACAGGGCTTTCTGCACCAATCACAATCCGATCAGGATAGAGCGAGTCATGAACGGCCTTACCTTCAGCCAGAAACTCAGGGTTTGAAGCAACATGGATATCGGCGTTTACTTTGCGTTCTGCCAGGGTTCTTTGAATAATGCCTTTAACATGTTGAGCACTCCCAATGGGCACCGTTGACTTATTAACAATCACCAGTTGGGCACCTTCTTGAATTTGCTGAGCCACTTCTTTAGCAGCGGCATCTACGTACTGCAAGTCAGCGTCCCCATTGGCTTTGGTGGGTGTACCTACCGCAATGAGAACTACGCCTTGTCCGTTCAATTCTGGAATATCAATACGGATATTTAAGTTCTGCTTTCCTAGATTATAGAGTTCTTCTAGGCCGGGTTCATGAATGGTCATGATACCTGCTTTAAGTTTCTCTACAATAGCGGGGTTTTTATCAATACAGTTGACTTTATGGCCTATAAAGCTAAAGGCTAAACCTGTGGTTAAGCCTACATAGCCTGTTCCTATGATCGTTACTTTCATACTATTACCTTACTCAAAAAAGATTCATACATTATGAGTTAATCATAGACTTAGCCTCAAAAGCTGCCTATAGGAAGTGTCACATGCACTTAAGGTCTAAGACGAACAGCCTCTTTCATAAAAACAAACACCAGTACCAATAAGCCTGATAGCAAGAGGGCAATAGCAGCATTTAGCTTGGCTTTAGGCCCTGATGGATAGCTGGGCACCGAAGCAACATTCAGGAGTTGGGTGCTACTTGGCGTTACCTTGGTTAAAAAATTAAGTGTAGGCTCGAGCGCCACAATACTGTCATAAGCGGTTTGGGCCAACTCGAGCTCACGCTCTAAATCTGCTCGTTCTCGCTTTAAAGCCGCGACTTGACTCTGTAAATCGCTTTGCTTTTGACTATAAGCTTCTAACTGGCTACTCAGCAAAGTTTGTCTCGCTTCTAAGCTTGCAGCTAAAGATTTTCGGTAACTTAGTTCATCACGCAACGTTGCGGATAACGCTTGCCCTTCCAAACTCGCA
This sequence comes from Trueperaceae bacterium, assembly GCA_024642575.1. GTDB lineage: Bacteria > Deinococcota > Deinococci > Deinococcales > Trueperaceae > JAHEBB01. The sequence continues at coordinate 1,818 of JAHEBB010000181.1, forward strand.
ATAAAGGCATTATTAGCAGCTATTTCTTGACTTAGATTCAGGCTCGAGCTGGCCAAATTGCTGCCCATCTTACTTTCTGTTTCAACACTCTGTGATGATTGGTTTAAAATCAGACCCACATTCAAATCAACACTCTGCTGCTTTAACTCACTAATATTAAGACGCCCGTTTTCGGCATTGGCGATGAGCTGCGCTAGTTGATCTAAGGTTGCCTGCAAACTTTGGCTATTATCCCTAGCTTCAAAGGCCTCGAGCGCTTTTTCAGCCTTGCTTAGTTCTTCTTTAACACGGTCTGCTTCCTGGGCGGTCTGGCTTATAAGCGGGTCAAGATTGGTCAAAAGGCTTTTTTGAGTTGTCTCAAGCGAGACTTCAGCCCAGGCATTGGCTAATTTAGCCGCTATCTCTGGATCTTTATAGGTCACTTTATGATTTGCCAAAAGAGGCACGACTTGATCGGGGCGCTGGGGGCCAACTAACTGACTTACTTCAGCCTTAAAGTCCGTGTAGGCCATATCTATTCCTACCCGCTCAATGGTCTGCTCGAGCACACCTCGGCTGTTTGCCAGGGTTTCATAAGCTTCATAAGAAACCTCGATAGGAGGCCGATAGCTCAAGGAAGGATTGCCACTCAGCCTTATGGGGCTAGGCGTAACCAGGGCGACACTTTCTGCCTCGTATTGTTTAGGTAAAAGGCTCGAGACAAAATACGTGACTAAGGCTAAAGCTAAAGGAACAAGAACAATGACAAGACTATATTTGCGGATAATTAAATAGATATCTCGCAAAGAAATATCATCTTCATAAGACATGCTTGATTCTGGCACGACAAACCCTTCTAAGTTGCGAGGCAAAACCTGCAAACTTTAGCATTATACTCTTTTAGGATGCGCTTGTTTGACGTATAAAACCTTCGTGCTCGAGCCTATCTAAGTAGCGCTTAAGCTCGGTCAGGCTCAAGTTTAACGTAGCCGCTAGCACCGCTGGTGTTTTATCACGGGCAACTCGGTTCAAAATAACCTTGCCCTCATCGCCAAAGGTTTGCTGAAACTGCATAGCCAATTCGGTAATCGCATTAAGGGCATCTTTGCCCCTTAAGGTTAGGATATAAGCTCTTTGTTCCCAACCCGGCGGTTCATCGGGCATACTCAGCGTTCGCGGATTGGTCAAATTTGGGTAATAACCTACATCTCCAATTAGCTCAGCTGCTGTTCGTAGTAAAACTCTGCCATCTTTAAAAAAAGCATAGCCCGCCTCAGTACACTCGAGCCCATTAAAAATATGCATGCCATGCGAGCGGTTTTTGGCTGCCAGCGACAACAAACCTTCTAAAAGCGTAGCCGCCAGCGGTCTTAAGGCCATGGTTACTTGGGCTTCTAGAGGCATATTTCGAATGGTTCTAAGAGCGTCATTATCTTCCTGGATTTCCCCATCGTGCTCATAGACTGCCATACTGATGCCGCCATCTTTGATGAGCATAAAGCCATGTTTTAACCCTGACTCGAGCCGAACATAACCCGAAAAATGCTCAGCCACAAAGAATTTCAAAACCGAGGCAAAATCTTGCTTTTGGGCTAGATCCAACTTAAGTTCAGGAAGGGCCGGCAAAGCCCGCATAATAGCGCTCGAGCTTGCAGGAAAGCGGCTGGGGAGCTCGATATGACCATTCATCGGATGTTGAAAATAAAAAAAATCCAGTCCTACTTGCTCACTGTCTAAGGCCTTGGCAAAACTGTAGTGTTTTTGAACTTTTCCTTGATGTAAGAGCAGTAAGGCCGAGGCTTCGGCTGATTCAACAATCAAGCTGGCAGTTTCAGGATATTGTAAAAAAAATTTAATCAGCTCGGCCCCGCTCGAGCCTTCACTGTTGCCACTTAACTGCGCTAAAAGCATTGTTTTACCTCACCCTGCCAGATTTGCCTAGCATTCGGTCTGTGATCTCTTAAAAAACGCTGTGAAGCTAGCAGTCTTAGGCTAAAGTGCAAAACTAAATCCACAGCCCTTATATGCTAACAAAAAATCAGGGTTTAGCGCTTGCTCGCAAACCACCTTCATTAAGAAATTCGATAATGCCAGAGCCTAAAGCATTAGCCAGCACATTCTGATAATCATCGCTTGCAAGTTTTGGGCCTTCTTCAGGGTTACTGATAAACCCTATCTCTACTAAAATAGCTGGGCTTCTGGCTTTTCTTAAAACATAAAGATAGTTATGTTTTATGCCCCGATCTTTGGCAGAGGTTGCGCCAATTAATTTGCTTTGCACAGCTTCGGCCAAAACCGTACTGTATTGCAGCTGTGTTTCGCGGTAAATCTGCCCCTGAATACTGTTCGCAAAGCTTTTAGCCTCTTCCGTTAACGAGCGCCCTTCACTGCCACCCCCATTTTCTTTAATGGCTAGCGCAATAAGAGAATCATCAAGCGGCTCACCGAAAACATAGGTTTCTATGCCTTTTGGTTCTTCACCACTAAAAGAGTTGGCATGGATCGAAACAAATAGGTTGGTTTCTGGCTTAGCAAAATCAGCGCGCTCACCTAGCTCTAAAAAGACATCTGTTTGCCGCGTCATAATGACTTCAATACCCGCATTTGTCAAAATATCTTTAAGCTTTAAGGCAGTATTTAAAACAACATCTTCTTCCCTACCATAAGACGAAACGGCTCCTGAATCTTTACCGCCATGCCCCGCATCAATAACAACTATTTTTCGGCTATTGGCAGGTGCATGTGCTGAATCGACAGAGGGGCTTAAGTCAGTTAGCTCAGCAGGTAACTCTGAAACGGCACTGCCTTCTAAATTTGGCGAAAAGTCGATAAATAAGCGCTCATTGGGGTTGCTGTCATTGGCAGCTAAGGCACCTCGCTTAAAACCCTTACCCTCTGCTGAAAGCTCAAACTTGGTATTGATGACCAGGGCAGGTTGATTATTAAGCAGGCCATATTGCACCGATTCAAGGTTGTCATCATCAATGGTTTGATTAAAGGGTGGCAAACTCGCCTCTGCAAATTGCACAACAAAACGCTTGTCTTTAACAAAAACGCTATAAATGGTACCAGGGGGCAAATCAATAGCAACGCGGCTCGAGCCGTTTTCTTGCAACCCGATACGGGGTTCCGTCAAGGTATACGTCTTCGTCTGGGCTGCGACTAGACTAGCCGCATTGGTTTTGATAAAGACCGTAAGCTCTTCGGCTAACCAGCCACTCTCAAACCCAAATGCTTCGCTAATCGTATTAATGGCAACGTAATCCTCCCCCTCTACCCTAATTGCCATAGGACCCTCTAAGGCAGTCCCATTCAAACTGACATTGCTGCTCGACTTTTCTAAACCCTGCATAATGTCTGAGCTAAGGTTTATCTTTAAGCTATCTTTACCGCGGCTAAAAACCAGATCATCCACACGAATTTCTAGCGTTAAGCCTGTAGCAAGGGCAAGTTCTTTGGCTTTGGCATAGGCATCTTTGTTATTGCCCTGCTTCATAAAATAGAAAGGTCCTGCTTCATCCCAATGCTCTCCATTGATTGCCAAATAGTTATAGCGCTCTTGGGTCGAAACGGGTGAAGCTAGCAAAAAGAGTGAAAAGAATAGGGCTAAAAAATACTTTTTCACACTGTGGGGTAGTCTAACATGGTTTTTTTTAGTCTTTGCTGAGACAAGCCACCCTAAAAAAATGTATAAAAGCATTAAGGCACGTTTCTCATTCGCTTTTAATATGTTCAAGTGAAAAATCCTACATTTATCAGGTCAAAGATTAATTTCTACAAGTCCAGGAACCCAAATGGGTCAAAATGGCTGGTTTATAAGACTTTAGTCCTATGCTATCCGACTTTAGTCCGTATCTCCATAGCGACCTTAGGTCATAGGCAAATTTAGCTGAGAATGCAAAACTCAAGGTGTTTCAGCAAAGCTGCTCGAGCAGCGCTTCATTTCTCAAATGCATGTTTGCAGCATCTTCTAGAGCAGCTTTAAGCCTGTCCAAAACGCTTAAACGAGTCCAGCAATACTCGACTGAGCAAGTTGTTAAGGAGGCATAGGTATGTATTTGGTAAAGAGGCAAAATTAATTCCCCAAACATGTTTTTCAACCGAAACCTTTAGCGAATATTCTTAATGACCAAAGGCTAAAGTTTCACTTCAATTTCCGAATAAAAGAAAGAAATGCCTATGAACCGATTACTTACAATCGTTTTAGTCTCAAGCCTTGTTATCCTAACTTTATCAGCCTGTCAGCAAACACCCAAGCTACCCGAACAAGCCTCTCAATTCGGCCAGGTTTTACCTGATAGTGTTTCTAGTCAAGCTCTAAGTACCTTACAAGCAACCTCTGTACCTGCAACAGGTTTAAAAGTCATCGCTACCGAAACAGGTAAACTTGCTTTTTCTGCTGATGGCGCAGGAAGCAATAACCCTAGTGGAGCCATGATTCAGGTTAATAAGCCTAACCTTAGTGCTAGTGTCAGGAGGGCTGTATTTGCCTGTGCTAGCTACGCGGCTCGAGTCATTAATGATGCAGATGTTGCTCTTGATGGCAATCCTATTATCTGGACGCAAAACGTCATGAACTCAGTAGGAACAATGCCTTACTTTGATAGCGTACTTAGCGATATAACAAATTTGGTAAAACCCAAAATTGATGCAGCTGCCGTCGGACAAATTAACTTCCTACAAACTGAGATTCTCACCACGACAATTGACGGCTGCGCCCTTTATGTTATTTTTGATGACCCCAGCCAGGTTAATGATTCAACTATAGTTCTCTTGTTTGGGGGTCAGCGCACCAGTGGCGACAGTTTTAGTATTAACCTAGCTCAACCTATTGATAAAATCGACCCCAATCTGAACTTGGGTTTATCTTTAGCTACGTCTTATGGTTATCAGGGAGCTTTGAGCACCCTTCAATATAGTCAAATTGATGTCAATGGTAATCATCTAAGCACAGCTTCTGGTGGGCAAGATGATTGCGATATCTTTGCTTTTGGCAGCAATGAATGCGCTACCAATGGTGCTTTAATGACAGTCGGTGGCATTAACGATAGTCTGACAAACCCAACAAATCCCTTAGCGAGCGCCACCATCAATGCCCACAGCGATGATGAACTTTATAATTTGTTGCCTTTTGTAAACAATGGCGATACTGCCCTTACTATTTCCACTAAGAATCCTTCAAATGACGACAATATTTTTGCCGCAGCGCTGGTTTCATCCCTTGGTGCTTTGGGAACCCCTACCAATATGCCTCCGACGGTATATGCTGACCATAATCCTGTCGCAGTTAATAAGGGTAATCTCGCTCTTAATACAGGTACTTTTTCCGACCCTGATTCCGATGCTGTAACCCTGAGTGCTTCTACGGGTAGTCTTAGCCAGGATGCCGCAACAGGTGTATGGAATTGGTCATTTGATACAAGCAGTAGTTCGGGTAATCAGCTTGTTACCATTACAGCCAGAGATACCCAAGGTAATCTTGCTTCAACCAATTTTTTAGTCAATGTTTTAGAACCCAATCGTCCACCAACGGTTACAGCAAATATTAACCCCGTCATAGTAGACGAAGGCAAAAAAGCTGGAACCACCCTTAGTTTCTTCGATCCTGACGGTGATTCAGTTTCTTTTAGCGCCTCGATTGGCAGAATTAGTGATGATTCTATCACCGGCATCTGGAGTTGGTCATTTGATACAGTTGATGGTCCTGCACAAAGTCAAATCGTCACCATTACGGCTACCGATAGCAGAGGAGCCTCAGCCTCAACAAGCTTTCCCCTGATTGTTAATAACCTCTTACCCATCATTAATTCAGGGGGTGTCACCACGTCTGCCAACGCTATCGCGATAAACACATCTCTTACTGCCAGTGCAAGTTTTAAAGATGGAGGCGTTGTCGATACCCATACGGCGCAGTGGAATTGGGGCGATGGCACTGTTAGCACTGCTACGCTAACCCAAGGGGCAGGTTCTGGTTCAGTCACCGATAGTCACGTTTACACTAAGACTGGAAGTTTTATTATACAACTGACGGTTACTGATAAAGATGGTGGTGTTGCCGTATCCAATTCTCGAGCAATCGCCGTGACCAATTCTCAAAGTGCTAAAGGCAAAGATCGGATTGACTCTCCTGCAGGTTCTTACGTTGCAAACCTTACATTGACAGGCAAAGCTGATTTTGAATTCGCTTCTGCTTTTAGTTCAGGCGCAAAAACACCCAGTGGTAAGGTTAACCTAAAGCTTTCAGCTGTCAATTTTAATTTTAGCGCAACCGCTCAGACTTCACTGGTGGTAAACGGTTCGACTGCCACCATCAAAGGTACAGGTACTGTGAATGCCTTGGGTAACTACGGGTTTTTAATTGTAGTTACCGATGGTGGCGTAGCCCCTCAAACAGATTTATTCCGCATTAAAATCTGGGATATAAACAATGCCAACACTGTAGTTTACGACAATCAAAAGGGGCAGCCCAATACCTCTACTGCAGGTAGCACGGTATCTGGAAATTCAATTACAGTTAGCAAATAATTTCAGCTAAACAAGTCCAGCAATTCCTCAGTCTGCTTTCCAATAAAACCAATCAAAACGCCTTGTCTCGAGACAAGGCGTTTTGATTGAGCAGTAAAGCCTTTCCTCTATGCTGGCAAGAAACCCTAATCCTAAAATGATCTCCCTAACGCTATATTTGGTAGGAGTTCACATTAAAACTGGCTTACTTTACAAGGCAAAAAATAATGCCCCGCTGGACAAGACTTCAAATGGTCTTAAAAACGAGCTGCCTGGGTGATACTACCCTCTGGATTTCTAAACATCTTGGTTACCAAATAAATGACACTCATGATTTAAAGATGAATGTTTTGAATTGTGCACTCTAAGGCGTTGGCTCGGTAGGGTAATAGATTGGTAAGTATAAGACCCTTTTATCCTCAAGCTTTATCAGCTTGGGCAAAGAGCTCTGGCAAGGCCGCTCGAGCTGCCCCTCTTAACCTTTCTGCCGTTTCTTGCGAAATAAACTGATACGGCCAGCGTAAGCGTGTTCCAACCTCAGCCCAGCCGCCAATTGTCGCCAAAAGCTTATCAAGCGCAGGATTACTAAACCCTTGTTTAGCAAAAGGTACAACGGCTTCTTGAAAAAAGTCATTGATGCGCCGCTCGACATCAAGTGCCAGTACTGGGTTTGTCTCAACTAGCTTTTCCCAGTAGACTGCTCCCTTTGGGCTTAAACAAGCGACATTAGAATAACTTCCCTGAGCTCCTTGAAGTAAACCGCTGGCTAAATGATGCCCTGGAACAAAAACTGAAACATCCCTTAGTTCTTTACGTAAACTGCCATACCAGGAGCTGTTACCATCTGCAACTTTAATACCTATGAGATTGGGTACCGCGTCACGAAACTCGGCAACTGTCTCGAGCGACAAAACTTTTTTAGCATGAGGCGGGTTATAAAGTACTAACCCCATCCCTTCGGCAGCTTCTGCCATGCGCTTTAAAAAGCTGAGCATTTCGGTTTCATTTAGCGTAACCCAATCAGGCAAAATAACTTGAAACGCACTGGGTTCTAACTGCTTGGTTTGCTCGAGCCTAGACAAAGCTATTTGCGCACTGGTGTGGCAAAGGCCAATTTGAAAGGGAAAGTTTGCTGCTTTACAAAGACTAGCAACCAGCTGGCTAATCTCTAAAAATTCATCCTCGGTCTGGGTGTGAAATTCTCCAGCAGTACCATTGGTGTAAAGACCTGCTAAACCTGACTTAATCAGATAAACAAGTTCGCGCTCGAGCCTTTCAAAATCAATACTCTCATCTTCATTAATAGGCAGTAAAACGGTTCCCCAAGTTCCTTTAAGTTCGTTTGCTTTCATGAATTTTCCCCGCTTCTAAGCCAGTCCAAATCAAACCGCGCCAGGCTTAAGGTTTCATAGGGATGCTTTTCTCCCGCCTCATAGAGGCAAAGAATAGTTTTATCTGGCAAAACGGCTAAATCTGAATAAGCGGATGGGCCTTCGCACAGTACTTTTGAGATAGACCAGCTCTTTGCCTGGTCGTAACTCAGCCGCAGCGTCAGATGGTCACGGCTAAAGCCTGCTGGGTTAGAAAACAAGATCGTGCCGTCAATTCCTAGAACACTAGCTTGACACGCAGCAGGTTCAGGTAACACTTTATCTGCCTTGCTCATAGCTTCTGTCAACACTTCATCCCAGTAAAACTCACTAAAAGTCTCACCCTCATCAAAACTTTTGGCAACACCACGTTTACCTGTACCCCTAAAATTACGGCAGT
>JAHEBB010000182.1 GCA_024642575.1 Trueperaceae bacterium
TAGCCTGAGGCAATCAAACCTTCTGAGCTTAGTTCAGAAATAAGAGCCGAAACACTTTCACGGGTGGCCGAGGTGCCCTCGGCAATAAAACTATGCGTCACACTTAAAGTAAACTTACCATTTGTTTCATAGGCCAAAGGGGTTTCGGTGAGAGCGCAAAGATAGCGGGCAATGCGTTGTTTAAGCGTTCCTTGCTGTAAGTGGTACTCGTAATTCATGACGCGGCGCATTTGCTCAGATAGCGAATTAATAACATTACTTAAGGCTTGCTGAGTTAAATAATCTGGTGAGATAAGTTCGGTCTCTACCTTGGTAAGTGCCTCAGCGGTATCTTGACGAATGCCTTGGGTAAGTGCCTCTTCACCAAAATAATCACCTGGAACAAGATGCCTTACCGTAATGCTTCTGCCTTCAGGAGTGGTCATATAAAAGCGAATCATGCCTTTTTTCATTTGAAAAAGGGATTCGGCACGGTCACCTGTAAAGTAAAGGGTTTGTTTGGGCTCGAGCCTTAGTTTAGGTGCTTCAGGAGTTAAAGCTGGGCTACTGATATGAGAATTCGGATAGGTAAAGCTGTCCATGGTTTCCTCCTGCTGAAGACAGAAATTTTAGGATCTAAGATGATTCCGCTGCCCTAGCAATATATAACCCGTAGCTTAAGCCTGAATGAGTTCTGGCAGTTAGATGCCCCTGTACTTGCCAATAAGTACTCGAATAATGTTGTCAACCTTACAATTGTCTTTTTTGCGGCTAGGTCAAAGAAAATGTCATTTGGTTTTTACCCCATATTTAAACTTATCATTGCGTATAAGGTGAGAAAAAGAAAGTCAAGAAAGCTACAATAGAATTATCTTTTAGGTTTAGCTGTAAATGTAAAGATTTAAATTTTGATTTCCTGGACTAAGCTAAAAGTATACTTATTAATCTAAAATAAGGAGACATCTATGACGACCCTTGCTAATCAATTTTCTTTAAAAGGACAGGTAATGTTTTTGCCTACTGACAATCACCAGAAAATCATTGACTTTTATGAGGGGGTACTTGGGCTCGAGCTGGTACGTGACCAAACGCTATGTCGCATTTACAAAACAGGACCCGCAAGCTACTTGGGTTTTTGTGAACGGGGTTACAGTATCCCTACTGATTACCGAGTTGTGATTACTTTGCTGATTGATGATGTTGATGGGGTTTATAAACTGCTCAAAGAGCGTAATGTAGCTACTGAAAGCGAACCTGAGTTTAGTGAACGGTTTAATGTCTATCAATTTTTTGTTCGTGACCCTAATGGCTATTTGGTAGAAATACAGCGGTTTAATGAACCTCTTAGCTGAGTGGTTTTAGCAGGTATCATCTGGTTGATAGAGAATCCTCTGTTTGAACAACCCTGAGTAGCAGGTATCATCTAAACAACTACAAAGTCGAAGCTTCACTTACGCAAGTTCGAAACAAAATCTCACCACAAACCTATGTTTAACAGTGTTCATTAAGAAAGAGAATAGTCAAACACACTGAGTTTAAAAAGCAAACCTTAGACTGATTTTGTGAAAGAAAAGAGTTTGAAACCTTTACTAGTTATTGTTGTCTTAGGATTTATGACCTCGTTCTCTTTAGCGCAGACGCTCACGGTATTTGCCGCCTCGAGCCTAACTGAAGCCTTTCAAAGCTTAGCTAAAACCTTTGAATCAGAGCATGAGGGCGTAAGCATAGACTTTAATTTTGCGGGTTCCTCAACCTTAAGTACCCAAATTGCTCAGGGCGCGCCCGCTGATATCTTTGCCAGTGCAAACATGCAGCAAATGGAACTTGTCGTAGATGCTGGTCTGGCTGAAGCTGAGCCGACCTTGTTTGCAGCTAACCGGCTTGTGCTTATTACGCCAAGCGACTCCTCATTAAGTAGCTTAGAGGATTTAAGCCAGCAAGGAATTCGTCTTGTGCTAGCCGCGTCTGAAGTACCTGTGGGCGGCTATGCTAGAGAGGCGCTCGAGCGTATGAATACCGCATTTGGGGCTGACTTCTCCAAAGAGGTTTTGGCAAATCTGGTTTCAGAAGAATCTAATGTCAGACAGGTCGCTGCCAAAGTTGAACTGGGTGAGGCTGACGCAGCCATTGTTTACGCAACAGACGCCGCCATTCTCTCGCAGGTAAAAACCATTAATATTCCAGATGAGTACAATGTTTTGGCAACCTACCCGATTGCCATTATCAAGGAGACCAAGCAGCTCGAGCTAGCCCAAGCATTTTTAGCTTTTCTGCTCTCAGATCAAGGTCAAGAGTTGCTTAAAAAGCAAGGGTTTCAAACGCTACCTTAAGGCAGGCTATTTGCCAAGTTGATAGATTTCACCGCCGCCAAAGTGGGCCAGGTAAAGCTCTCCTGCTTCATCTTCACCAAATGACGAAATTTGAAAATCGGTATCTTCGTAAAGGGTATTAATCCAGGTGTTGTTTTTGCGCTCGAGCGTCCAGATTTTTCCAGTAGCAAAATCCCCATAAATATACTTACCAAAAAGCTCCATTTCACGGATGCCTCTATAAACAAAGCCACCCGTTACAGAAACACCTTCGCTATGGTCATACTCAGCAATAGGCAAGGTTAAACCATCCTGATTACAGTTTTTGTTGGGCTTATAGCAGTGCAAACCTTCCATAATATTCCAGCCATAATTTTCGCCGCCTTGGCTGCTGGCAGCCTGAAAATTAATTTCTTCAAATTTATTTTGACCGACATCAGCAATATAAAGATCGCCTGTTTCACGGTCGAAGCTAAAACGCCAGGGGTTTCTTAGGCCGTAAGCCCATATTTCTTTAAAGGCGTCAGGAGAGTCTATCCAGGGGTTTGAATCAGGGATGCCATACGGTTCGCCCGTATCAACATCTATGCGGAGCAGTTTGCCTAAAGGCGTATAAAGGGCTTGACCGTTTTCTCTGGGGTCGCCACCATCACCACCATCGCCTGTGGCAATATAGAGATAGCCGTCTTTCGGGCTAAAAGCTAGCTGACCGCCATTGTGATTGGGAAAGGGTTGGTCAAAGGTCAAAAGGGTTTTGCCAGAGGCTTTATCCGCTTGATTGGCTTTACTTGAAACATGATATTCAGCAATGACTGTATTGCCCTCAAGATTGGTGTAATTGATAAAAAACCGTCCGTTGTTTTTGTAGTCAGGGTGGAAAGCCAAACCTAAGAGTCCACGCTCACCGCCGTTACGACTGACCAGATCAGAGACATCTAAAAACGGTTCCTTAATGACGTTTCCCTCTTTAATAATAAAGATTTTGCCACCTTGTTCGGTGATAAAGAGTCGGCTCGAGCCGTCACCCGCATTGCTAATGCCAACGGGGCGTTCAAAACCAGAGGCAAGCTTGGTAAAAACAGGGTTACTTTGTGCAGTCGTACAGCTGACACTAAGAAAGGCTAAAAATAAGATGAGACTTAGACGGCGTAAAAAGGGCATAAAAGACATAGCGCTAGTCTAGTCAAAAGCCCATGAGAGAGCATTGAAGCTTCTTACTTTTTGTATAAGCCTTCTTCATTAAGCTCAGGGTAAGCTTTTTCATCATAAGCTAATAAGGCAGCTTCTTTGGGGTAGAGCCACTCAAAGGTTTGCTTTTTTATAACTTCTGGATCTAAACGCGCTGTTTTATACATGCCTTTATCGCGCCTTTGGCGCTGTGCTTCAAAGAGAATGACAGCGGTCGCTACTGAAACATTGAGTGATTGCACCATGCCTAACATAGGTATGATGATGTGTTTATCGGCAAGTTCTGCCGCCTCATCGGTAACGCCCCGTTTTTCATTGCCAAACAAGACGCAAGTTGGCAGGCTGTAGTCTACATCCCTGTAATCAACCGCTTCCTCTGAGAGATGTGCGGCAAAGATTTGCATGCCTCTGGCTTTTACCCTTTCATGCGCTTCGGAAAGCGTTTTAAAAACCGTCAGATTAATCCACTTTTCAGCGCTACCGCTGGTGTCATTGTAAGTGGGAATGCCGCCTGTTGGGTTAATGGCATAAACTTCGCCAATGCCTACAGCGTCACAGGTACGGAGCATGGCTGAGAGATTATGGGGTTTATAAACATCTTCCGCCATGATGCTGAAGTCAGGTTGGCGTTTGCTAAGTACGTCTTGAATACGCTGGTAGCGTCGTTCGGTCATGAAGGGAAGCATAACAGGCAATAAAGGATTTAGCCGTTAGGAAATAAAGTCTGAGCCATTCTTTTTGTACAGGTTAATGAAAGTTTTCTAAAACAAGAACTAGAAAGTAAATACAAAAAGCAATCATGCCAAAGACAACCAGAATCATAAACGCATTACTTTGGCTAGAGTTTAGATGAAGCGCTCGAGCCGTTTTTTATAACGCCTTTGATACCTACCTTAAACCCTTTTGCTCTAAGGCTTTTGCGCTGTTCAGACCAGAAGCTTTTTGTTTCAGGGGCATTTCAGGTTTGTTCTGGCATCCTTTACTCAGCTCAAAAAAGAGTTGAGAAAGGAAATAAAAATGAAAAACCTTGTTGGAATTTTTTTCGCCGTTCTGATGCTATTTCTGGCTGCTTGTAGTAATGAAAGCGTGCCTACACCTAAAGTGTCAGACTTAGCTGCGCCTGCCAATATTACTGTTGCCAGTGGCGATGGTCTAGCAGTTATCTCTTGGGATGTTGTGGCAGATGAAAGAGCTGCTGCCTATAACGTTTACCAAGACGGTGAGCAGGTCAATAATGCCCCAATTAAAGTTCCAGACTTAAGTATCCAAGCTTTTACGCAACTTTCTTATACGGTACTAGGTTTGGAAAATGGTAAATCGTATGAGTTTGCGGTAAGTACCTTAGACAAGTTGGGTCAAGAATCTCCTTTAGCCGAAGCTAAAAAAGCTACGCCGAGCAAAGAAAAAGCCAAGCCTGATCTTAAGGTTGAATTGACTGGACCTGCCGTGGCTGCTCCAGGTCAAGATATTAGTGGTTTTATGACGGTTTTGGCAAAAAATCTTGGCTCAGCTTCTGCCTTTGGCACAGCTTCTGCTAATACAGATGGCTATATGATTGATCTGGTTTTATCTACTGATACCACTGTAGCTCCCGGCTTTGCTGTTTTTAGCCCTAACTTTTCTGAAGATGTGCTCTTACAAGGTGGACGAATCAGTAATACGCCTGACCTTGCCGTTGGTGAAAGTCAAGTTCTTTCAGAAGGAAGCATGACTTTACCCTCAGATACACCTGAAGGTGCCTACTATCTCTGTGCTCAAATTGATGCTGGTCAAAAAATTGCTGAGCTCGACGAAAACAATAATCTTAACTGTGTTCCTTTTAAAGTTGCCAAAGAGCAAACTGAAGAAAAACTACCTGACCTGATTGTTAAATCTGCCAGCATTAAACTTGCTGAGACATGCCAACCTTATTCACCTATTCTTTATGTCACTGCAACCGTAGCCAATATAGGTAACGCTGCCAGCCCCGAACGCCTTGATGTTGGTCTGGTTAATTCACTTGATACCCATGGCAATAACTGGGGAAATGGTAAAGGCTTACATGGGATTAATCCTGGAGAAGCTGAAACCGTTACTTTTCCGATTTACTATTTGATAGCTGACCCTGAACATATGGAAGGTGTTCACAGCTTTGATGTTGTTGCTAACAGGGGTAACTGGATTACTGAATCAGATACAAGCAATAATAGCCTTAGCCCTGACCTGAAGATTACAGTTCCAGCAGGTTTTTGTAAAACAAGCAAACTTGCTCAAATTGCCATTATTCATAGTACTGACAAGACGGCTGCTGAAAGCTATAAAACTGGGCTCGAGAGCCGTGACTTTTATGTTGACCTAATTAATGTTGCTGATCTAACTGCCGATAGCATAGACCAACTTAAAGGCTATGACGCCCTTATCATTGATACGTTTAGCGGTTATCTCTCTAACTGGGACGGTAGCGCAGACGCAATTACCGCTATTCTTAAATCAAAACGCCCTGTGCTTGGTTTGGGTGAAGGGGGTTACGCCTTTTTGGCTAAGCTCTCTTCAGCGATTGGGTGGCCACAAGGCTGGCATGGTAGTGAATTTAAAGGTTTTGATACCACCAGTCCTGTGCACCCTGCTTTGCTTGGATCTCGCCCTGTAGGAATAGAAAGTGACTTTGTCTATGTAACCAGCAGCCCTATGAGTTATGTATCTATTTATCTACCTGAGCCTGAGTCTTCGCTCGAGCTTGTTGGTCGCGAAGTTGGCAATGACTCTCATTATCCTGTAGTGGTAGATGCCAAAGCAAAAACAGCTATCTGGGGTGCTCACGGAGTTCCTTCTGATTATACTGAGGATGGCTGGAATGCACTTGCTAATCTTGTTGATTACATGATTGCTTTGCCCTAATTTTTCAAAAACTTGCCTATCCCGCTTTTTTAAGGCGGGATTTTTTTTGCTTCCGAGATGTCTACTAAGCGCAAAAAATAAAGGTCGATAACGTTAAACTAGGCGCAATGACTGATTTGTCTAACTTAAAGTTTGATAAGCAAGGACTTATTCCTGTAATAACGCAAGATGCTGACAGCGGTGAAGTGCTTATGTTTGCCTTTGCCAACCTTGAAGCAGTAGAAAAAACGCTTGAAACCAAGCAGGCGCATTACTGGAGCCGCTCGAGGCAAGAACTCTGGCATAAAGGGGCGACCAGTGGTCATGTTCAGGATTTGCTCGAGCTTCGCTATGATTGCGATTCTGACGCTCTCTTGTACCGTGTAAAGCAGACAGGTGCAGCCTGTCATACAGGCGAGCAAAGCTGTTTTTACCGTAGCCTAACAGAACCTGCCCCCGCTTCTCTGGGAGAGATTATGGGGCTTTTGGAACGTGTCATTGATGACCGCTTAAAAAAGCTGCCAGAAGGCTCTTACGTGACCAAAATGCACGAGCGGGGTATTGGCTACATAGCGCAAAAAGTTGTCGAAGAGGCAGGGGAAAGCATTGTCGCTGCCCTAGAGAAAAAAGATGGAGACTTAAAAGGGGAGGCGGCTGACTTACTCTTTCATTTGACGGTTTTACTTAAAGAACGGGGTCTTAGCCTCATGGATGTTATGGCTGTGTTAGAAGCGCGGCATAAACAAAGGTCTGTAGAGAGCTGAACTTCCCAAAGTAAAATCAGCGAATTAAGGAAGATAAAAGCTAAGGACTTGTCACCGTAATGCCTACAGGTTTAACCGTAACTGAGCAAGCCTTAAACAAAAATCTCATGCCGCCGTCATAGGTCTTAACAAATTCTCTACAAGCCCCTATACCTGCCAGACCTTCATGAACACCCACTTCCCAGCCTGGGTTAGAGCTTATCCAAACACCCGCAGGAAAAAAGACTGAAAAGTTATCCGCAGGTGGGCTTAGCCTATTATCCTCAAGAAAAACATCTCCTGCATTGTAAGAGCGATTGGGGTAAAGTCTAACCTCAGCATATTGCGCTGACCAGCCTCTAGGAACAGCTATTACTCTGCCATTTATTCCTAAATCAGCCCCACCAATAGTGACTTGATCAGGAATGGTAAGCATATAAGGTAAAGGAAAGCTAATAGACAAACGCACCCCTTCTTCTCTTGGTGCAAAATCTATCTGAGGAGGTGTCGCGGTTTCGCCAAAGTAGGCATACCAACTTAGCCAATTTTCGTAAAAGTCAGGTGCGCGCTTAAAGCTAAACTCAGTATTCCCTAGACTGTTGGTGCGTTTAAAAAGCCCTGTGCCGTTAAAGCCAACTCGCAACATGCCTTCGGTTGCCCCGTCTGCGTCAGGGTCGTACCAGGCTCTGGCATAAAGGGTAGTAGGGGTGTTAGGGTCTGGGGTCTGATTGCCTGTTAGATACCAGAACTTGACAGCTTCGAAGTACCCATTAAAGCCAGCTGCACTAACGTTGGTCGCACTAAAACCAAGGTAAACATCATCTAAATCGCTTAGGAGTTCTGTATCTTGGGCTAGGCTCAAAGAAAGGCAGGCGACAAGCAGCATAACCATAAGCTTGGCCGGACCTGAGTTAACCCTATATAAGTGGCGTAGCAGCTTACTCATGTACACCTAGCTGGGGGTCAGTTGTCAGGTCTAACCAGTTTATTTCGGCCAAGCAGGCTTTAAACTCTTCTTTCAAAGCAGCCGCTTGCGCTTCACCCTCTGCACCGTCAAATTTGACAAAGTGAAAGCCCACGCCCAACAAAAAGCGAGCACCCAGCACATACATGCGCTGCTCTGCACTGCCATCATCACTTACCCAGCCAAGACCCAGTGAGGTTGGGGAGCCAGAGGCGTCATATTGTACGGTATGCGTACTCATAGAAGCTGTGGTTAGCAGGCCCCCCATGCCTTTAAACCATTCCAAACGCGCCTCTGGGGTTAATTCGCCTTCATCCTCGAGCGTTATGTCAATTACGGCACGGTTATTTTCACCTATATCGCCCCGTTCAAAAGAAAAGGAAAAACTTTGCGGTGCAGGATAGGTTTCTGAAGTCAGTGTGCCCCAGTCAACATAAGCTTCTTTAGTGCGCCCTTCCCCCAAACAGAAATTAGGCAAATACTGCGAAAGTTTCTCCTGGCTAAGTGCATTTTCAACTCTTGGGGCTTCTAAAACTATCATCCCATTTTCTAACTTGACTAGAAAATCTGCTTCGTTGTAAGGGCTAGAAATTTCATAGAATACTTCTTGCGCTAAAGCTAGGCTGCAGATAATGAGAAGGCTAACAATAAATTTCATGCTTTAATCTCCTTAATTAAAAAATCCCTTAGGGGTAGAAATGAAAGATAATACAAAGGCTAGTGCTAGCCTTTGTATTATGCGAAAATAGGTCTTAAGGAAAAACGTAAGTTACAAACAAGCCTGGTTTTAGATCATCTCCACTATTGTTACCTGAGCCAATAGTAATTCTATCTGGATTGGCGTTGGTGCTTACCAAGGTTTCAAAGCGTAAACGGAATTGGCTGCGAGTTCTTGGTACGGTCAGAGCAAAATTATTCCTAACAGCTTTGTAAACATTAGCGAATTTATAACCCACTGTAGTATCTGTACTTAAAACAGCTTCAAGTTGTCCTGAGAGATCAAAATCTGTAGCATCAAGACCATTGCCGTAGTCAAGGCTATCAACTACAAGATTGCCGAGTAGACCATAGGGGTTACCCGTATGGCTTATCTGATAAATACTTAAGGTAGCATCATAAATAGCCAGACTATCAGCAGGCAAGTCGCCTAAGTTAAAACTCAAAAAGCCTTTACTGCTCAAATTGGTATTATCATCACCAATGTAAATATCAGGAAAACTAGTGCTAAAGGTACCTGTGCTATAGACTTCGCCATCTAAATCAGGTTCGCTAAAAAGCAACTTGCTACTTTGTCGCGCTATCCTAAAACTACCTGTTTGGCTAGCTATTGGGTTGCCTGCCTGATCGGTAGCTGTGTTAGCAAGCGTCCAGGTAACATTTGTGCCCCAACCTAGAGCTGCACTAGGCGTAAATGTCATTTCAGTGCTGTCAAATGACCACCCAAAACTACCTGTTAAGCCAACAATATTAGTACTAAAAGCAGTCTCTGTCGAAGCATGATCCATGGCCTCGCTAAACCTAAGATCCATTTTAATAGAGTCAAAAGGTATTTCCCCACTCGCATCATAAATACCGGTTGCACCATCGCTAGGAAAATTATTGACTAAGCTGGGCGCAGTGATGTCTGGCACGCTAGCCGTGGTGAAGCTAAACACTAGCCCAGTTGCCAGAGCGTTTCCTGCACGATCGGTTGCGCTAGCTGCTAGATTAACCGTATAGATAGTTGTAGGGGTCATATCTGTAGTGGGGTCGCAGGTCAGTTGGCTGTCATCTGCTGACCAAATAAAGCTGCAAGCTACGCCGCTACTTACACTAAGGGCTGCCTCAGTGGTACTACGCTTCATAGGCTCAGAAAAAGAAATGGAGATATTGGCAGGTGTAGGTACGGCGCTCGAGCCTGCTACTGGCGCGGTGCTACTAACCGTTGGCGCGGTGCTGTCAGTGGGCGTTAGGGTTGTAAAACTTAGCGTTGTTTCCCCTAAAGAATTAGTAGCAAGGTCTTGACCGCTCAA
>JAHEBB010000666.1 GCA_024642575.1 Trueperaceae bacterium
AATCAGTGCGTCATTCCCTTGAAAAAAGACCAACTCATCATCACTAGGGCTGTAAAAGCCAACATAGTCAGCTAAAACTTCAAAGTCAGGCAGACTATAGAGGATGTAACGGGCTTCGTTACCATCATGCTGCTCTGCATAGACATCTTTGGCAAAGTCTTCGTACTCTTCAGGGATGTCACTCCAAGAAACATCTTCTTCATTTTCGCTTTCAAAGTAATCAAAAAAGACGGCAAGCTTCGTGCCATCGGGGCTTATGCCAAGCGATGAGACATCATCATCTTCAGTAAAGCTAATGCTTTTAAGTTCGCTACCCATTCCGTCAAATAGTGTGAGGGTATCGCCATCGTAGTCACGGTTTAAAGCCACCATAAGGTTTGCCGCAGGCGCAATGCTTAAATTACCGTAACCACCAAGCGTGCTTACAGGCTCGAGCGTCTCAGCGTTCAAAATATGAATATCAGGTTCGCTGTCTTGAACAAATAGTAGTGAGCCATCAGATGAAAACATGAGTTTGTTGATGGTTGTACCCAGGTAACTGCGACTTAAAACCTCGAGCGTATTTGCGTCAAGAGTATAAAGCGTGCGGCTTCTTCCCCCAGCGACTAGCGTTTCACCGTTCGGGTGTAAGGCCAGAGTCAAGCCATCTTGAGGAATATCGGCAAAGACAAGTGTGCTAAAAAACAAAAGACCAAAAAACCAATGACGAATAGATTTCATTATTTCTCCTTAGTGAAAGGTAGTTGAACTAAGACTTATGCCAATAACGCCTGCAATGACAAGAACAACAGATACCAGCTTGAGGGTACTTACAGCTTCTTGATAGATCAGAATGCCAAGAACAGTAATAAGCGCTGTGCCCAGACCTACCCAAATAACATAAACAGGTACAACCTCGAGCTTTTGCAAAGCAAGTGCCAGTAAAAAAATGCTTGCACCAAAGGTACTAATGGCAATAAAGGTCGGAAAAAGCTTACTAAACCCTTGGGATTGTTTCATATATACAGTTGCTATGACATCAAATAAGGTTGCGGCTATTAAGTAAGTCCAACTCATGTCGTGCTCCTTTGCTGTCATAAGCTTAGGAAAGGGGTCTTAACAAGGTCTTAACAAGAAAACGCACGTTATAGCGTGCGTTTTCAAATAGGGTTAAATGTTCTAGGGTCGGCAAGCAAATCTACTTGCAAAATAGGTACTAAACGCCACATAAGAAACACTGCTGTCTTTATCAACTGCCAGGCTCTTGCTAAGGCAGCGGTGTAAATCTTGAGGAATGTCATTACGAGCATCGACAAACAAAGCAGCAACTGCGGTTACCACTGGCGCTGCAAAGGAAGTTCCGTTTAAACCCAAATTTTCTGGGTAAGAAGCGCCAGGGTCACAGCGGTTATTAATTTTGCCTGCACAAACATTTACGCCAAAGGCCATAAAGCTCGAGTTTTTGCGCGTGTTAAAACCTGCAATTTCGATAGTTCCCGTATTGCTATTTTGCCCGACCGCAGCCGCAGAAAGAAGGTTATTGATGCCCCCGCTAGCAGCTACGCCTTTTGCCCAGCTAGCGGGGTAATGGGCAGCGGCATTAGGGTTGTTTCCTGCAGAAACAATCACGTTCACGGGCTTTGTGATAGTGCCTAAAAGTCTAATCGAGGCTTCAAGAATGGGGTCAGCCAAAGGGCTACCCATACTCATATTTGCCAGGAATAAGCTGCCAGATTGATGCGCGTCAAAATAAAGATTAAGCATTCCTTTAATGACATCTGAAGCCATGCAAGCCCCAGCATCATTGCAAACAAGGGCGTTACTTAGGCTGGCGGAAGGGGCTATCTCTGAAATAATTGAGGCAACATTGTACTCATGACCACTAAAGCCATTATCGCAAGCACCCGCTTCATTATCTTGAATGTCACCACCTACAATTCTTATGTTTACACCTGCACCCAAGTAAGAAGCCGTGACAGCTGTTCGTAAATCGCTAATGAGCGCAAAATCCCCTTGCTGGGCAGCAGGTTCAATCAGGTTTTCAAGCTCATCACAACCGGGGTCAAAACCATAAGCACTGCTACCATCTAAATCACTAACGATGTTTTTAGCAACCAGAAAGCGTGTATCAGAAACTTCTTGCGTGTAATTTGCATGGGGATAAGTCGCTAAACTAGCCTCGAGCGCCATTTTGGCTGAAGTGGTATCTTGAAGACCAATGTTTGCAGTTCTAAAACAAACCCAGTTACCACTCTGAGAGGCGAGCGCGGTGTCATTGGAAAAGCTAAAGGTCGGCGCGCTGGCATCTAGATGACTAAAAAAGTCAGCGCATCCACTTTTCACACTTTTTGAAACTCCAGCAATCAGATTAAGTTCAGCTGTTACGACAGAGCCAAACGGTTTCAAAACGAACGTACCTTGATTTGTCTTAAGTTCAACCGTCCCGCGCATCTCGTATAGTTCAAGCTCAGTCTGGCTAGGTGCTTGGGCATAGGTCGCCAAAGTCATACTTGAAGGAATTGCGCTGTAAGCACGTGCAGGAGCAGCAGGCAAATCAATAAAAGAAACAGATGGTTTAAAGGTCTGCGTACTCAGGATTTGCCCCGCAGCGTCGCGCAGTGTTAGCTTGCTGATCTTGGCACCAAGCCCCACACGTTCATTCCAGGCAGGTTCTGCTGAAACGGACTGACTGGACAGCTCGAGCCCAGCAAACTCTTTCACCGAAGTACCAACGCCACAAG
>JAHEBB010000667.1 GCA_024642575.1 Trueperaceae bacterium
AACTGTTTAAGGTTGACTTGCAATTGGGTTTTGCTGAGTTGTTCAGCCATGGTTGCTTCCTCCTTTTTGGATTCCGCTGTTATTGTCTTTATTTCTCTGGTTTTGTCAATCATTGAACTTATGGGTTAATCATTAATTTCAACGAGCATTAAGTTTCCTTTCTCGCTGATAGCTGGAAGTAAAAGCAGAGGTCTTAAGCAAGCTGTCAAAGGTAACAGCGTGGACTTGATGACTTGCGGGGCTCTGTAAGACTGGAGCTTCAGTGAGAGAGGAATAAAAAAAGGCAGCCTGGGGGCTGCTCATACTTAAAAAAGAAAACGCAACTTAAGTTGCGTCGTAAAAAATATACTAGGAAAAAAAGAAGAGCTAAAGAGCTAAATAAAAAAGCCAAAAGAACTAGGGGTGGGAGGCCCTAAAGCCTCCCTTTAGAAAGGTGCTACCTAAACCATTTAAAGGTAGGATCTGTAGTGTACTAAGCTTGGAAAATCTGTCAAACCCTTTCCATAAAGGCTTCACGCCAGCTTCATCTCATTTTGCTATGCTCAGGGTTAGGGCCGTCACAGAGGGCCCTTTATTTTTTCATTAAAACCTTACCTAAAGCCTCATCTTTTTTGCTATGGTGGTTAGTGGAGACGTAGTCTCCATCTCCTCTCTGACGGCCCAGTGTTCCCCCGCACTGGGCACTTCTATCAGGTTCGCCTACAAATGTGTTATGCCAAAAGCCTCTATACTCAAATTATTGAAGGATGCCCTCCGGCGAATTCTCTCCTAACCCTTGCGTCTCGCTCACGCAGGGGCCTTTTCTTTTTTTGACTGGCCTTGTTCTAGATTTAACGGAGCCAAATCACTTCCTTGAACCAAGGGCATCTTTAAAACTGTATTGAGGCTTTGATTATCTTCAAAGCGACCAAATAAAAAGATATTGGATTTTGAAACCGTGGTGCAGGTCTTGATAATGCCCTCAAGGTGATCCTTACGATCAAAGTAGCTTTTGCTGGTGAGAAAGAGCACGCGGAAGTTGGGTAGGTCAAGGGGTGGATAGCGTTTGCTCGGGGCGTATTTGCGAGCACTTAAGATATAAGCCCAGGCTTTGCCTTCGATGGTGGTTTTGTTGGGGTTATAACTTAAGTTTTCGGTGCCACGGTCGGCTTCTAGGTAATAGTAGGAAGCGCGATTATCATAGGCTTGATAGCGAATGCCAAAGATGGCATCAGGAATGGCAAAGTAGCGTTTGCCAGCTTCTTCCAGTTCGAGCTTGAGACTGCCCCCTTGCCAGCCCTCAAGCAGGGTTTCTTGTCCGATAAAGCTTAAACCCTCATGTTGATTGCAAGCGGCTTCTACTGACGACACAAAAGCGGAGACCATCAAACTATGTCTGGTTTTTGAACTATCCCGTTCGCGTCGTTTGTTGTTTTCGTTATAGCGTTTGGGGTCACCGATTAAGAGACCGACGTCTTGCAAGGCGCGTCCTCCCTTGTCGGTTAGGGCGTAGGTTAGCGGTACCGAGCCTGGGGCTTCGATGGGATCAATGAGAGTGCGATGCAGATAGCCTGCTTTCCAGAGGCGTTTAAGGCGTTCTTGCATGGGATGAAGTGACCAGGGCTCAAAGGAATTCATCAGGCGGTGTAAATGATCGGTACGCAGTAAGGTATAGCGCTCAAGGTAGCTAAAGAGCTGACGATCCCTGGGGCTTAAGCGAACGTTGGGACGTTCTCCTGAGATTTTAAACTTACTAAATTTCTTAGGCATTTTTCTTTAGTCTATCAATCTCCAAAAGGGTCCATATAATCTGGTGGTGCTTGCGGCTCTTCTACCTTTTCGAGTGTCGTGTTTAGGGCTTCAAGGGGCATGGCGTAAGGAAAGACAAATTGACGCGTGATTTCTTCAGCTTCCCGTTCAGGGGGTAAGCGCTGACTGGTAACCAGGGGTGTTAAAGCGGCCTGCGTCGCTAGACCAGGGACACGAATAAACAAATGGCGTTGATACTGGCGCATAATCGCCCAGGCCAGGCGCTCTTTTTGTTCTTCGAGGCTATAGAATTCGGTACTGCTAAGTTCGCTAAAGGGTACGGGGCGATAGATGGGCACGTCGGCGATCCCTTCACTTTCACTGTAGGCTAGCTGCTCTCCTTCGGTGCGAAAGCTGCTTTGGGATGAGCCTTCATTTAACATCAGGGTGTTAGCAAGAGCTGAGTCTGGATCACTGTCAAAGCGGATGGCGGTGGCATGAGACAAGCCTTCCCCCAAACCAGAACTGCTACTTTCCCCCCTTGAATGACCCACGGTTTTGGTGCGCACATGTTCGCGGTCATAGGTGGGCCAAAATTTGGTTTGTTCAATCTGGTTTTTGATTTCTTTGAGATCAAGTTGCCCCGCAAACATTTCATCCACCATCATGCGCGCATCCCCATAAGAAAGGCCACCAAACGCCAGCTTGATCTTGCCATTGGTGACAATCGAGGCGTAGGTTCTGGGATCTTGCTCTCTAAGTTGATCAAGATGTTGATGAAAAACGCCTAAGCGAAGCCCCTTACCTGCGCCACGGTCAAGAATTTCTTTAAGATCAGGGGTGATAAATTTTTGCACCTCATCGATAAAGAGGTAATACGGAGCCTCGTTGGGTGGCCTGACATAGCGGGCCACACTAGACCAGAGATCATTGATAATTAGAGAACCAAGGAGCTTCGTTTCATCTTCATGTAGCGCATCCCCTGGTTTA
>JAHEBB010000183.1 GCA_024642575.1 Trueperaceae bacterium
TGCTTCCCATTTCTGAAGATGATGTAGCGGAGCTCGAGCGTTTAATTGACTACTATCAAGAAGATATGCAAGCCTTAAAGACCTTTATCTTGCCAGGGGGGCATCCATCTGCGGCAGCGTTGCATTTGGCGCGTACCATTACCAGGCGAGCTGAGCGAGATGTGGTGAGTTTGGCGAGTAAAGAAACACTGAACCCGCAGGCTCTTATTTATCTAAACCGTTTGTCTGACTTACTTTTTGTTATGGCGAGAGTTGTAAACATGCAACATGGTGTAAGCGAAGTGCGTTGGCAGGTTAAAGGGCGTGGGAAATAACACCGAGGCAATTGGCAAAAAAATAGCACCTTTTAAAAGGTGCTATTTCAAACGGATAGGTTAAGGTTTAGCCAGCCGCAACAACAGCTTTACCCTGAACAATACGCTCGAGGCTTTCTTCGATACGCTGCCATTCTTCTTCACTTAAATTACTACCACAGGGTAAGCAAAGCCCGTCATCAAACAGTTTTTCACTGGTGCGGTCACCGTAGTAAGGGCTTCCTTCAAAGACAGGTTGTAAGTGCATGGGTTTCCAAAGGGGGCGGGATTCAATATTTTCTTCAAGTAAACCCAGTCTGATATCTTCGCGGGTTAATCCCCCTGTTTCAGCAGGATTCACGCGAATGGTAGAAAGCCAGCGGTTACTAAACATACCTTCGGGTTCACTTGGCCCAGGCCTAATGCCAGGAACAGAAGCAAAGAACCTTTGATAGCGGTCATAGTTAGCACGACGGGCTTTAACACGGTCATCTAAAACTTGCATTTGTCCGCGACCAATAGCAGCCGCAATATTACTTAAACGGTAGTTATAGCCAATATGAGAGTGTTGATAGTGCGGTGCATTATCGCGGGCTTGCGTTGCTAAAAAGCGAGCTTTGCTTATAAGTGCTTCGTTGTCACTCATTAGTGCGCCACCACCACTGGTGGTAATAATTTTATTGCCGTTAAACGATAAGATGCCCAAAACACCAAAAGTACCCATGTGTTTGCCTTTATAGCGCGAACCCAAGGCTTCAGCGGCATCTTCAATTAAAGGAACATCGTAGCGTTCACAAACCTCAACGATTTCATCCATATGGCTGGGCATGCCATAAAGATGTACGTCAATAACGGCTTTTGGCTTTTTGCCCTTGGCAATACGGTCTTTTAGCGCTTCTTCTAAAGCGACAGGGCTCATATTCCAGGTTGATTCTTCACAGTCAATAAAAACAGGTATCGCACCTTGATAAGCAATGGGGTTAGCACTGGCTGAGAAGGTAAAGGAGGAGCAAATGACTTCATCGCCACGTTCAACGCCTAAAAGAATAAGGGCTAAGTGAATAGCCGCCGTTCCAGCACTTAAGGCTGCCACATGTTTGCTACCTGTATAGCTTGCTAAATCGGCTTCAAAGCCATCAACATGAGGGCCTAAAGGGGATATCCAGTTGGTTTCAAAGGCATTGTTAACAAAGTTTTGTTCGTTGCCACCCATATGGGGAGATGAGAGAAATATTTTTGGCTTTTTCATATGATGTGCCCAATCCTTCGTATAAACTTTATAACTCTAGGGTACACGCTTTTTAATGATTTGTACGTGAGGTTTGCCCAGTGATGATAATAGGATGCGGCTAAATTAAGAGGATAGATGAGTAGCCTTGGGTCAAATAACTCTGTTTAGCTAGGTAGTACCTTTACCTCTCTAAACCTTCGTTGCAGTATAGCGGAAACATTTTGGGAATTATAGTAGCTCCAAATAAGGATCTTGAGAAAGAAAAGCACTATTTGGAGTTTAGATTTGTCTCATTTAAGAAATGTTTTTGCCAGGGCTGCATGATTTCTAAGGCAATGGCTCGCCCTTTTAAGGTCAGGTTTAAAACCTCGCCGTCTCGTTCGATTAAATTTTCGTTTAAGCTCCGCATAAGTACATTGCGTGACCTTTCACCATTCCACATCAAGTGTTCTTGTAGTGCGGTAACAATATTTTCCTCGTTCTGGTGATGGCTTGTTTCATGATTAAAAAGATGAACGAGCAGGGCTCTTTCTTCATTAGCGAAGCGCTGATTACGCCTGATAATTTCTTGGGCAATCAGGCCATAATGAGGGCTTAAAAGAAAGGCCAGTATAAGAAAGATACCGGTCATGACTGCCATCATGCCAGCAATAGAAACGTCCCAGTAAAGAGCAAGGTAGTAACCTGTTACACTCGAGCCTAGCGAAATCAAACTACCGTAAGCCATCATGCGCCAGAGTTTATCGGTGAGCAGGTAAGCCGCCGCAGGTGGCACAATCATAAAGGAGACCAGTAATATTGCCCCTACCGCGTCAAAAGCAGTTACAGCGGTAACGCTAGTCAAGGTTAAAAGTGAATAAAACAGCAAGATAGGTTTAAACCCGAGCGCTTTGGCAAGGGCCTCGTCAAAGGTGCTGAGTTTGAGTTCCTTATAAAAAATGCTGATAAATGCCAGGTTAATTAAAGTAATTATGCTCATACTAATAAGGCTTTTAGGTAGCTCGAGCCCTAAAAAGGCTGTGGTATCTAACCAGATAAAACCAATTTCGCCAAACAGTACCGCGTCAATATCGATATGGACATCTCTGGCATAGACATTTATTAAAATGACCGCAATTGAAAAAAGGGCGGGGAAGACTAGACCAATCGCCGCGTCATTTTTTACGCGTTTGGTGCTGGTAATAAACTCGGTCAAGTAAACCGTAACAACGCCCGATAAGGCTGCGCCGATGATGAAAAGAGGGCCAGTTGTTTGCTTTATGACTAAATAAGTCAAAATGATGCCGAGTAATATCGAATGACTAATGGCATCTGAGAGCATGCTGTTTTTGCGTAAGACGAGAAAGCTGCCAAGGAAGCTCGAGCTTATACCGACCAACGCACCCACCAGCATGATTTGCAGGCCAAGGCTAGACATCCGCAAGCTCCGCTTGACCCAGACTGCTCAGAAACGCTTTGGCTTCGCTCATGCCTTGATTGGTCAGTTCCCAGTGGCGGCCCTCTTCGGGCATATGACTGCTTTGTTTGATAAAGCCTCGAGCCTCGAGCCGCCCAAAAATCCCGCGGGTATTAAAGCCGTAGTAAACATTCATCATGCTTTCTTCCACGCGGTATGCGGGGTTCTTATGCTCTAGGCTAAGCTTATAAAGATTGCCTAAGACTTGGCGACTTCTTAAGGCATTATGCTGTCTTTGCGTTTCTAAGCTGGCCCAGAGTAAACCTCGGTTAGGTGCAAAAAGCAGAGAAATTAAAACGATGAATGATGCGCAAAGGACTATCACAGGCCCTGTTGCTAAGCCTCTAGCAAGCGCACTGATAATAGCGCCAACCATGCCACTTAGCGCGCCAAAAAGTGCTGCTAAAAAGACCATAAGCTCGAGCCGTTCAGTCCATTGCCGTGCCGCAACTGCCGGGGCAATAATCATAGCTGCCATCAAAATAACTCCCACAAATTGCAGACCCATGACCACTGCCAAGGCAACCATGCTGGTTAGAACTATTTCTAAGAAAGCAGTTGGAAAGCCAAGGGTAGCGGCAAATTGGATATCAAAGGTGACGACCTTAAATTCTTTCCAGAATAATAGAACGATGCTAAGGGCAACCAAGCTAATGCTGCCAAGTATCCAGAGATCAGTGGGCACAATCGAAGCGGCTTGACCAAAGAGAAACGAGGTTAAACCAGCTTGATTGGCATTTGGATTTGACTGGATATAGGTGAGTAAAACAATGCCTATGGCAAAAAAGAAACTTAGAGCTGAGCCGATAGCCGCGTCAGTTTTTAGACGACTGCGGTTGATAAGTAAGAGCATAAAAAGCGCGGCGGCGGTGCCAGAAATAAGCGCTCCCACAAGTAAAGGTAAAAGTTGCCGACTTCCCACAATGATAAAACCAAGACAAATTCCAGGTAGAGCGGCGTGTGAGAGCATGTCACCAAGTAAGCTTTGCTTGCGTAAAACGGCAAAGCTACCCAAAACCCCACTACTTACGCCTAAGAGCATGGCACCGAGTGTAACGTTACGAATCGTAAAATCAGTTAAAAGGGTAAAAAGATCTGGCATTTAAGGTGTACTTTCAGGCTCGAGCGCGCTACCAGGATTTTGGCTTAGGGGGTTTTGATTTAAAAGCGCTACCTTATCGCCATAAGCTGCCCTTAGATTTTCAGCGTTATAAACATCGTTGACATGTCCTTGGGCAATGGTTCGCACATTCAAAAAAAGCATCCAGTCAAAGTAGCTGGTTACGGTACTCAAGTCATGATGCACCACAATCACGGTTTTACCCTGATTACGCAGATTGCGTAAAAGATTGATTATGGCACGCTCCGTGGTAGCGTCAACCCCCGCCATAGGCTCATCCATAAAATAAATATCAGCCTGTTGTACTAAGGCCCTTGCTAAAAACACCCTTTGCTGCTGACCACCTGAAAGCTGTGAAATTTGTCTATGAGCAAAATCCTGCATGCCAACTTGAGTTAAGGCCTCTTCTGCCTGCTGCTTTTCAGCTTTTCCAGGGCGTTTTAGCCAGCCCAGGCGACCATAAAGCCCCATCGTAACCACATCTATAGCTGTAGTCGGAAAATCCCAATCAACTGAAGAACGTTGCGGCACATAACCGACAATACTGCGCTGTTTTTCATAGGGTTTGCCATAAATATAAACATGTCCGGCGGCAGGCTTAATCAGCCCCAAAACGGTTTTTATAAGCGTACTTTTGCCTGCCCCGTTAGGCCCAACAATGGCTGCCAATACACCTGGGGGGATATCAAGATCAATATCCCAAAGGACAGGCTTGCTGCTATAGCTTACGGTCAGGTCTTCTACATGCAGCGCTAGGTTTGGTTCATGCGAAGAATTTGGCATACTCACTGTTCAACCTTCCAGGTTTGCGCCCAGGCTTCGAGTTCTTGAGGTAAAGGCGGCACAGTGCCTCCTAAAGCTTCGGTAATGGCCTTGGTGTTTTCGTAAATCATGCCAATATAAGTTCCACCTGCCGTGCCTGCCTGACCCATCGCATCGGAGTAGAGTTGACCCCCGATAGCAAGTTCTTGACCTTTGTCCAAAACGGCTTGCATGACCGCATCAATGGTTCTTGGATTAATGGTACTTTCAACAAAAATGGCAGGCACTTTGCGCTCGACAACTGTATTTGCAGTTTCACGAATATCAGCAATCGCAGCCTCTGACTCAGTTGAAATGCCTTGAATACCTGCGACATCAATGCCATAAGCCTTGCCATAATAGTTAAAAGCATCATGGGCAGTAACCAAAATCCGTTGTTGGTCTGGAATACTGGCAATGCTGATCTTTACCCAGTCATGAAGCGCCAAAAGCTGAGGTTTAAAGGCATCGGCATTGCTTTGCATTTTGGCTTGACAATCAGGCTCGAGCTTACTGAGTTCATTTTTTACAACATCTAGGGTGCTTGCCCAAAGCGAAGCGTCCATCCAGACATGAGGATCAACGCCATAACCGCTCGAGGTTTTTAGGATGCTGGTTTCAGGTATGTTTTGGGTAACGGCAACAACAGGGCGTTTGCCTTGCAGGGCTTCAAAAACCTCGCCAAGCTGACCTTCTAGGTGTAAACCTGAATAAAAAATAATGCTTGCACTTTGTAAGGTCTTTACATCACCTGCACTGGCTTTATAAAGGTGGGGGTCAATACCTGGCCCCATCATGACTTCTATATCAAAGCAGTCGCCTGCAATCGTCTTTATAACATCGCCAATCATGCCAGTTGTGGTGACAACTTTAGGTTCAGCCTTTGGGGCGCAGGCAGTGAAAACAGAGAGAGCTAGATAAAAAAATAAAACAAAGCTGAGGGTATGTTTTTTAAAAAAGCGTTGAGGCTTAAGATTTATGGTCATACAACTCCAATATATGCCTAAAAAAATATTTAGGTATGCCTAAATATTAGGCGGATTAACTTGAACTGTCAAGTACAGCGAGCCTTTCGACTTCAATGAGTTTGGCAAGCTCAAAAGCCAGTGCAACCGTTTGCCTGGAGGTTTTTATGGTCAAAGGGCCATTAAAAGGTGCCTTTTGAATAAGGGTGATTTCTGAACCAGGGATGAGCTGGTGCTCTGCCAGATATTTGAGCACATCGCCTTTTTGCTCTTTAACTCGAGTTATAACCAGCGTTTCTTGTTCATGCTGTTCCGTTAAAGGTTTCCCAAGGCTGACAGGCACAGAACCATCTCGTTGGGGAATGGGGTCGCCGTGAGGGTCGTAAGTAGGGTGACCTAAAAGCTCAGCAATGCGGTCTTCGAAATCTTCACTAATGTGATGCTCGAGCTTTTCTGCTTCATCATGTACCTCATGCCAGGAATAACCAAGGGCTTCGGTGAGATAGGTTTCTATAAGCCTATGGTGTCTTAGAGTCTCGAGCGCAATCAGTCGCCCAGCCTTACTTAGACTTACGCCGTGGTAGCGTTCATAGTGCACCAGTTTAAGGTCGCTGAGTTTTTTAAGCATGCCAGTAACACTTGCAGAACTTACACTAAGCTCTTCTGCCAAAGTCTGTGTTTTTACGCTTGTTTCGCCCAATTCAAAAATGGTTTTTAGATAATCTTCCATTGAGCTGCTAATGCTTCGTTTGTCCATTACGCCATCCTAATAAAAAACTTAGTCTTGCTTAAAAATAGTTTAAGGAATGTACTGAGACTTTACCGAAAGCTTTCTTACAGCGCTTAAAGGAAAAGTAATGGAGAAGAGGATAAATGCAGGACCTTAAACGATATGCTTGGTAGCGAGCTTATAGCCTAGAATTTTCCGAAAACTGCATTTGCAATTCTCAAATGATTTTGGAAAGACTATAGATTGTGGCTGTGGCTATGCAATAGTTCTGCGAGTTCTAATAGTTACCTAGATTTAGACAAAATGGGAGTTTAAAGGCAAATGAAGGTAAGCAGTGACTAGCTCAAGATGCTTGCTTTCGAGATTTGATAAACCTGAAAATGCCATAGCCAAGATGAAGCAACCAGACAGCAAAACCAAAAGGCAAGGTTATGAGCGTAAACCAACCCAATACAAAGGACGTATATAAATCCTCACCGATATCTCTGCCAAAGGCCATACAAGGATTGACAAAACCTTCATGCAATTCGCAGCCATAGTAATTTGCAATGGCTCCAGCCCCAAAAGTAATGAGCAGAGGTGAGAAACTGAGCAAGATAATAATGACTTGTATGACAAAAAATCTACGAAGGTTTAGCATCCTAAAACATCTTATCGTTTTTTAGGAAGGTTAAACGCCTTCATTTGCTTAGATAGAGGGGGATTTTTAGAATAGAAGTAGATAGTGCCAGGAATCTTACATTTGTGAAATAATGTGCAAATCTCACAGAGGAAAACAGGGGTTTCTAGAAATAATAGCCTACGTGAGTCCTATTATTACCATCATCATAAAAGCATTTCAAATACAGCGTCAGGGTGACTTACAAGAACCCTTTAAGCAAGAACTCGAGCAAGAACTGAGCAGTTTTTTAAACAATGAAGGCGATTTGCAGCTCGCCATTAAAAAAGCCTACCGCCGCTATATGGACGCTGAAGCGCCAAGTGGCTGGGTTTCGGTTGCTGAGCGAAGACTCAAAGCCTATTGTGGTTTATAAGAATAGCTTAAGCTTTTCGCTCGATTAAACCCTTATTTAGTTTTTTAAGTAAAAAAGGCCCTTCGTAAATAAGGCTGGTGTAGAGCTGTACTAGGTTTGCGCCAGCCTCGAGCCTCTCATAAACATCCTTAACTGAGCCAATGCCCCCCACCGAGATAATCGGCAGGGTCTGGTTTTGCTTGCGTAAATACTTTAGCCAATCAAGTGACATGGTTTTTAACGGTTTACCTGATAGGCCGCCTGCTTCATCTATCTTAGAAACCAAGTTTTCTCGCCCAATCGTTGTATTGGTCGCAATCAGCCCAGCCAGGGTATAACTTTCAACCAAACTTAAGATTTCGTCGGCTTGCTCAAAACTCAGGTCAGGTGCAATTTTTAGCAGCATAGGTTTGGCTAGTTCTTGCAGGTTGGCAAACTCAGTCACAGCTTTTAGCAAGACTTCCAGACTTTCACGGTCCTGCAACTTTCTAAGCCCAGGGGTATTAGGTGAGCTTACATTAATGACAAAGTAATCGCCGTACGGCCAGAGTTTTGCAAGTGAGTAAAGATAATCTTGGGGCGCATCTTCCAGAGGAGTAATTTTGGATTTGCCTAAATTGATGCCCAAGGGAACTTTTGGTTTTCCCCAGCTTTTAAAGAGGCGCTCGAGCTTCTGTGCTATAGCATCGGCGCCCGCATTGTTAAACCCCATGCGGTTGATGATGGCTTCATCTTGAGGGAGGCGAAAAAGTCTCGGTTTAGGGTTGCCGTCTTGCGCATGCTGGGTAACACTGCCTATTTCTACAAAACCGAAGCCCATCGCCGCCCAACTATTTATAGCTCGGGCATTCTTATCAAAGCCAGCTGCCAGACCAATCGGGTTAGGAAAATCAAGCCCAAATAAAGGAACGTTTAAGCGCTCATCTTTATAATTACAAAAAATGTCTATAAGGCGAAGTGCGCCAGGGTGACGGCTTGACCAGGCAAGCCCTTTCATGACTAGGTCGTGTATTTCTTCGGGGTCACGTTTAAAGAGTAAGGGTTTTGCAAGCGCGTACATTGGCGTTAGTTTAACAAGTCAATTAAGGCTCGAGGCGAATGACTTGGCTCGAGCCTTAACAATTTTCTAAAAAGATACTTGATTAAGCAGGTTGGCTTGGACGTACTTCAATCTTACTGGGCAACGTTCTCTGGGGGGCGTTGAGCAAGTATACGACCATTTCCGCAATGTCTTCAGGTTGAATTTTCCAGGCATCTTTTTCACTGGGCTCATGTCCATTGAAATAAGTAGCCACCGTACCCGGCATAATCGTTGAAACCTTAATGCCATATTTTCGCAAGTCAAGCATCATCGCTTGAGACATGCCGGTAAGACCAAATTTGCTGGCATTGTAGGCAGCGCCTTGAGCAAAAAAGTTTGTTCCTGCCAGGCTGCTCACGGTGATGATATAGCCCTTTGACTTTTTCAGAGCTTCGACACTGGCCTTAACACTGTAAAAAACACCTGTTAAATTGATATCAATAACGTCATTCCACTGTTCGGGTGTCATTTCATCTATCGGCGCAAAATGACCGACACCTGCATTGGCAATTAAGATGTCAAGGCTGCCAAATTGCTCCAGAATCTCCTTAACAGCTTTTTCCTGTTCTTCCAAATACCTGACGTTGCAAACCAAACCTAGAGCTTTGGCCTTGCCTAGAGCATTCAAGCGCTCGCTGGCTTCTTTTATGTCTGCTTCATTTCGAGAAGTTATACAAACATTGATGCCATCTTTTACCAGAGCTTCAGCGATTGCGTAACCAATCCCTTTTGAACCACCTGTAATCAAAGCTGTTTTTGTCATGTCTCAAATTAACATGGTCAATCATGAAGTTTTGCAGGCTATACCAAATAATTGCTTTCTATTCATACAGCTAGCGACTAAACTTGGCTTAATAAGTCTAAGGAGGTAAGGCTATGTCTGACATTCATCAGCGAGTGAAAGAGCAATTTTCAAAAACGGCAAGTGCCTATGTAACAAGTGATATTCACGCAAAAGGTAAAGACCTCGAGCTTTTGGTGGGTTTAGCTGGAGATTTAGAAAACAAACATGTGCTTGATATTGCGACGGGTGGCGGGCATACCGCTTTAGCTTTTGCCAGCGCAGGGGCTAAAGTGACGGCATCTGACCTTACGCCAGACATGCTCGCGACTGCACGTAAGTTTATAAGTGCAGAAGGCTTCAATGACCTCAATTATGTGGAGGCAGCAGCCGAAGATTTGCCTTTTGACCAAGCTAGTTTTGACGTGGTAACTTGCCGCATAGCGCCGCATCATTTTGCGGATTTGGGTCGCTTTGTCAAAGAGGTTGCCAGGGTTTTAAAACCTGAAGGTTCGTTTTTACTGATTGATAACATCGGCCCAGATGTCAAG
>JAHEBB010000668.1 GCA_024642575.1 Trueperaceae bacterium
TCGCTGCCTTTTTACGCTCTCTTGATAGTGAGCTAGAAGAATCACGGATTAATGTCTCGATTGTCTTCCCTATGGGCCCCGTTGATACCCTGTTTAATCGCCAGCATGCAACGGTTAAAGCGTCACAGCTTATCAGCCCTAAAGCCATTGCTAAAGCCTTTGCAAGTGCAGCTTTATCCGGCGAAGGCGGTAGTTTAAGAGAAATCGCAGTTTACCCACCAAGACTGGGCTAGACTTTCGTTATCTAACAAGAACGAGTCAACTGATGCTCAACAATATTAGCCAAACTTCTTGGGAGGCCTCCAGTACGACAAAAGCTTATATCTAAACTTTTTGGCTGAAAAAGCTGATACCGCTGGAGACTATACGCTCATTGATAGCATTGTGCGCCAGGGCACTGAACCCCCACCCCATACGCACACGCTTGAAGACGAAGAGCTTATGGTTTTAGAAGGCATACTCGAGTATCGCTTTGCTAAGCAAAAAGGGCTACTTCATGCCGGTGAAACCGTTTTAATGCCTAAAGGTCAGCTGAAATTGCCAAGATATTTGCTGATGTCGGGGTCTTTTTTACGCCTCGTTAAGGGTTAAACTCCTGCAACTTAAGTTAAACAGGAAAAAAGTGAGGGGTCTCTTGAATTTTTATGAGTGACGCGTCCAAATTTAGATTTTGAAAAAGCGGCCACCACTGACCTGTATGGCGCATATAGGAAAGATGGAACTTGTCTTCACCTGCATATTCCATACGTGCAAACTGTACTTCAAACTCTGTCACCCGTGCATCTGGTGGGCAGGTGTACGTGCCACAAAAGTAAAAATAATGACGGTACGTTTTTGTCCAGATATCAGTTAAATAGTTGTACTGCCAGCCTGCCGGTGGTGGCTTAATAAAACGGGCTTTGAGTAGTGGCAGTAAGTCGCTAGCTTTAAGCTCGAGCTCCGCTTTAAGCTCTAAGGGTAGTTTTGGCTTTGGCGGCTTAGGAGGAGAATATACCCAGACTTTCTTAGCTTTTGCCATAGCTAAGGCTAAACCCGTTTTCAATATTTTTCAATAGGCATCTCGCACAAGCCCATTTTTCTGAAAACTATTTAGGTAATAATTGCTCAAATTGATCCTCTCGTAAAAAGTCTGGACGTTTGAACAAGATGGCGAAATGGTAAACATCACCTATGATTGGAAAATTCGGGCGAAAAACCCTTGCTTAAGTATTTACCTTTTATCATGAAGCCCCTTTCTCTATGAATCACCAGTGGGCCATGCGTATGGGCGAAGAGAGTTTAAAGCTCGAGCTTTTGCGCCGCCAGGCAAAAACTGACCTAGAGCGTAGCAAAGTAGCTGCACCCTCCCTCGCAACTCCAAGCAAACTGGGGCAGTGGTTAATCTATCTCATTAGTTTGCCAGTTATACCAAAATCTCGTAGAGCCACCTACCTTATGAAGCAATCTTAGGCTGTCAAAGGATAATCAAAGCATCTAGGCTAGTTTGCAATTTCGACTGCCGCAGCGCGGCTGCAAAGTCCTTGGTATCACGGTCAAGCCAAAACTGCCGAGGACTATATTCGTATGAGCATTGTTAACCCAAAAACCTAACCAAATTGCTATATAATCCAGAAAAAATATTGCTTAGTTAATAAAGCATCCAAAGCGTTTAAGATGTTGCTAAGCTAGGTAAGACAATCTTCTATGAGCAAAGGATTTTGACTATGAACCTTGAGCTAAGAGAGCCTCAACTTTTAAATGTTATTGAACAAGATGCAGAACTCGAGGAACTAGCCACTGGGTTTAAGTTTATTGAAGGCCCAATCTGGCATCCTTATGAAAAACACTTAAGCTTTAGTGATATTAAGGGTAATAAACTTTACCGCTGGCGTGAGCAAGAAGGTATAAGCATCCTTCGCGACAACAGTCATATGGCTAATGGTAATACCTATGACCAGCAAGGTCGCATGCTTAGCTGTGAACATGCCACGAGCCGAGTTAGCCGAACCAGTGCAGACGGCAGCTATGAGATTCTAGCAACCCACTATCAAGGTAAAGAACTCAATAGCCCCAATGACATTGTGGTAAAAAGCAATGGTCATATTTATTTCACTGACCCTGTTTATGGTCGGGGTGACGCCTTTGGTGTTGCTAGAGATTTAGAACTGCCTTTTGAGGGTGTCTATTGCCTAAATCCTGAGGATAGAAGCTTACGCTTACTAGTCGATGATTTTGCAGGCCCAAATGGACTATGTTTCTCTCTTGATGAAAAGCGGCTCTTTGTAAATGATACCGAGCTTAAGCATATTAGGGTCTTTGAGGTTAAAGAAGATGGGTCCTTAGGTAAAGGTCAGGTCTGGGCAGAAACCACAGGCGAAGGTGATGGTATACCTGACGGCATGAAGCTTAACCAGGCGGGCAATCTATTTTGTACAGGGCCAGGTGGTCTTCATGTCTTTGATTCTCAAGCAAAATGTCTTGGTGTCATAAGGGTTCCACCAACAGCTAACTTTGCCTGGGGAGATGATGATTTTTGTAGTTTATTCCTAACGAGTGTTTCAACTTTATACCGACTAAGATTTAAGGTACCGGGACTAAAACTTTTTTGACGTATAGCGTTTCAGGGGAAAGGTACTACAATAGATAAATGGGAGCAGCATATCCAATAGAATTAAGGGAACGAGTAATAGAAGCGGTAGATGGAGGCATGAGTAAATGGGAGGCCCATCAGA
>JAHEBB010000184.1 GCA_024642575.1 Trueperaceae bacterium
TGCTACATTATGCGCCCTGGCATTCATGACTGCCTCGAGCCTTAAGCCATTAGCCAAGGATTTTTTAAGAACGAACCAGCTCGAGCTGTCATCTGGGAAAATGCCGCCAACCAGCAACAGGGGTTGCCCGCGTGGGTCTAAAATGCGTGCTCTGCCATTGGCATAGGCGCTAAATTCACTGACAACAGAAAGCGCATCGGCATCAAGGCTGAGTCCTTGATTTGTTTGCAGGATGCCTTGTTCAATGATTAGCATATACCGTTCCAAATCCTTACTTAAGTCTTCATTTAGAGCCTGGCGAAACAACCAGAAGCTTAAGAGGGATTGGGTTATCAAACTGAACAACAAGGCAAAAACCACAAACAAACTGATGCGCCAGCTAAATGACATTTATACTCCCAGGCGGTAGCCGCCGCTCACTTTTTCAACCACATCGGCATGGATTTTTTGCCGAAGGTAGTGTACATAGGTTCTTACCACATTGCTATTTTCAACTTCGCCCCAAACACGGTCAACCAGTTCTTCTGCGCTAAAGACACGCTCTGGATTTCGGGCAAAGATTTCAAGTAAGGCATATTCGCGGGGTGTCAGGCGAACAGGGCTGTCCTGCCAGCGCACCTCATTGCTTACAAAGTCAAGCTCGAGCTCACCACGCTTAAGTTGGTTTTGTTTGACCTGGCTAACGCGTCGCAGCAGGGCTCTAACCCTGGCTAAAAATTCATTGAGATCAAAAGGTTTGGCCAAATAATCATCTGATCCGACATCCAGACCAAGGATTCGGTCTTCCACAGCGTCGCGTGCTGTTAGCATCAGAATGGGCATACTAAGTTCAGCCGCTCTTACCTCTTCTACCAGGGCAAAGCCGGCTTCTTCGCCATCTAAAAGATTGACATCAACAATAAGTAAATCTACCGGGTTACTAAGTAAACGCCCCAGGGCTTCGTTGGCTCTTTGAAACCACTCTAATTCATAGCCGAGGTGCTTTAGGGAGGCAATTAAAGGCTCGGCAATTGCTGATTCATCTTCAACCAAATAGATCATCATAGGCTGCGCTCGAGTCCAAGTTTAGCTATAAAAGGGCTCATTGACGCTACTCGCATTTTCAAGATAGCAAGGTAGCCTTCTAAGGCTAATGTAGTTAATCTAAAACCATCATTAGCCTGGGTTTTAAGTTTCATTGATGCTATAGTCATGCCTTTCCTCCGTAACAGTGCAAGGTATACAAAAAGTGTTGGAAAAACGTTTGAAAGCGTTTTAACATAAAAAGGGAGCCATCACATAAAAAAGCCTGACCTAAGTTAAAAGGACAGGCTAAAACTTTGTGGTCAAAAAGACTTTATTGGCTAAGGGGCTCGAGCACTTTCAAAATTCGGCGAGCCTTACGCAGAACAAGTTGTCGGGTTTCGAGGCTTAATTGCCCTTCTGAATATTGCTTAGAAGTAGGTTGCTCGGCTCGAGCTTAGTTCTAGCCGTTTTTAAGTCAGGGTGTCTAAAACTAAACAGTAAGCCTAAAAGACCTACTTGAAATAAAATGCCAGGAGCTAAAAGAGGTACGCCGCCTTTTAGCGTTTTCCAGATGAGGGACCAACCCGCCAGATTGGGTTTAATTTCATGTTGAAATTCTAGATTACCCATAAAGTGCTCGTAAACACCAATCGCACTACTTAAAGCAACAATCACCATTACTAGTTGTAAAATGCGCAGCGTTAAGGCATTTGGGTACAAAATAACCAGCGCAAAACTTGCAGCGGCTGAGCCTAGCATGAGAAACGGTAGCCACTGAATTGGGCTTTTGCTATGACCGATGAGTAAAAGTTCGGCAAAGGTTGCCACAATGCCAATCAAGGCTAGAAGGAGGATGAGGCGACGCATTAACTGCGTCGTCTCAAGCTTTTGGAATTGGCTAAAAAGGCTCATTGTATTAATTCAGGCTTAAGTAAAGTTCTACGATTTTAAGCGCGTCGGCATCTAAATATTTACCAAGCTCTTCACGAAATTGCAGGATGCTGGTGTAGGGACGATAATCTTCAATTTCAGCCGCAATTTTCTCGCCAACCCCAGGAATCAGCATCAAGTCTTCTTTGCTGGCGGTATTAAGATCAACCAGCCCAATTGTTGAAATAGCTTGAATATGCGCAAGGGTTTCTGCGTCAAAGTATTTACCAAGCTCACCCTCAAGATGTGTGGTTGAGGTAAAGGGGCGATATTCTTCGATTTCAGCCGCAATTTTAGGGCCCATGCCGGGAAGACCAGCAAGCTCTTCTTCTGTCGCAGTATTTAGATTGGCAAGCCCAAGGGTAATATGACCTTCAACTGCTTTTAAAGATTCGGCATCAAGATATTTGCCAAGTTCGGTTTCAAAATGATCGAGGCTTACATAGGGTCTGTAGTCTTCGATTTCAGCCGCAATTTTTTCGCCAACCCCAGGAATGCTCATAAGCTCTTCCATGCTTGCGGTATTTATATTAATGCGTTCACCTGCGGTAAGCGGGGCCTCGGCAAACGCACTAGCCAATCCCAGAACCATAAGACTTGCAAGTAAAACTTTTTTCATTTTCTTTCTCCTTAAAAGTGTTTGCTCAACTGAGCTAGGAGAGAGCTTAAAAAGAAGCTGTTAGAAAAATGTTGGAAAGTGCCTGGGTAAATCTGTAAGACGAAATGCTATGTTGCCCTAAGACCAGAAAGGGTTTGCCTTAAAGCGATAAAATCCTATATAACTTTTTTTAAGGAGAAAACGATGCTCGAGCGTGCTCAAGAACTTTATCCTGTCCTTAGTCACTTACGTAGAACCATTCATCAGAACCCGGAACTTAGCTTTAATGAACACAAAACGGCTGCCCTGGTTTCTGAAACCTTAACAAGCCTGGGTGTTAAGCACAAAAAAGGTGTTGGCATAACAGGCGTGCTTGCGACTTTAGGAAATGGCAATGGCCCCAAAATTGGCATTCGTGCTGATATGGATGCTTTGCCAATCAATGAACTTACAGGTAAACCTTACGCCTCACAAAACCCTGGCAAAATGCACGCCTGCGGTCACGACTCGCACACGACTATGCTTATGGGTGTTGCCATGCTCTTAAACGAAGAAACAATCAATGGTGAGATCAGGTTGCTTTTTCAACCCTCCGAAGAAGCACAAGATGCTGAAGGTCAAAGTGGCGCAACCCGCATGATTGACGACAAGGCCATAGAAGGCCTTGATGCCGTTATCTCTATCCATGTTGACCCAAGTCTTGAGAGTGGAAAAATTGGTATTAAAGATGGCTTTGTTTTGGCCAATGTTGATTCGATTGCGGCAAAAATTAAAGGTAAAGGTGGACATGGAGGAGCTGGACCCCATCTTACAAGAGACCCTATTTTTATGGCAGCCCCAATCTTGACAGCTATTTACGGAATTATTTCGCGAAGAGTAAAACCGACTGAGCCTGCCGTTGTTTCGATTGGACGGCTTTCTGGTGGTTCAGTCAGTAATGTTATCCCAAACGATGTTGAACTCGACTTGACGCTGCGCAGTGCCAGTGATGACGTGCGTGAGCTTTTGCTCAAGGAAGTTGAAGCTGCGCTTTCAATTTCTAGAGCATTAGGGGGAGATTACGAAATGAAAATCCAAAGGGGCTATCCTGCGCTTTACAATGATCCGAAAATCTCAAGCTGGATTAGGGAAACTGCCAAAGATCTCATTGGAGCTGAAAACGTTGTTTCAGGCGAAATGAGTATGGGTGGTGAGGATTTTTCCTATATGACAAGGGCAAGTCAAGGCGCAATGATGCGCCTTGGAACCTGGGAAAAAGGTCAGCCTCAGCGTTTCTTGCACCATGCTGAATTTGATATGGACGAAGGCGCTATGCCTATTGGTGCAGCGATTTTGGCAGAAACTGCGCTAAAATTTGTGCGTGGAGAACTTAGCTAAATCCAATTTTTTACTCTTAAGCCATTAGCGAGTTTTCGCTGATGGCTTTTTTCTTGCCAGAGACCGTAGACTAAGGTATGAAAAATTGGATGATACTTTTTTGTTTTTGCTTTGCCTTTTTAGCAAATGCCCAATCAATTTTTGACCTGAATGAAAAGCTCGGTCGAGGGGTCAATTTTGGAAATGCTTTAGAAGCCCCTTCTGAGGGTGCCTGGGGAATGATGCTCGAGCCAAAGTTCTTTGAGCTGGTAAAAGAAGCTGGGTTTTCTAGCATCCGTTTGCCTGTAAGCTGGACTTATCATGCCGCTAAAGATGCACCTTATACCATAGATACCGAGTTCATGGACAGGGTGCAGTGGGCAGTTGATGAAGCGCTAAGTCAAGGCCTAAACATCATTGTAAATGACCATCACCATGACGAATTAAACACTGACCCAGTTGCAGAAACTGCGCGTTTTGAGGCTATTTGGCAGCAGATAGGGGAGAGGTTTAAGGACTACCCTGAAACGCTTTATTTTGAACTGTTAAATGAGCCCCATGACACCTTTAACACTAAACCCGAGCTGTGGAATCAAATTGTGGCTTCAACGCTCAAGGTTTTAAGAGTATCAAACCCGACGAGGGCCGTCATTGTCGGACCTGTCAATTATAATTCGACCACCAGTTTGGCAAGGCTCGAGCTTCCCGATGACCCGAATCTAATCGTTACGGTGCATTTTTATGAGCCTTTTGCCTTTACGCACCAGGGAGCAGAGTGGATAACCCCTAGCCCACCGACAGGTGTGCTTTGGACGGGGGGAAACCGCAGACTATCACCACGCTGGCAAAATCAATCAAAAGATACTATGCTCAGCTTTGTCAAAGAAGGCCTTGATGAGTACTGGCAGGTTAGCTTTAACAGCCCTGAATCTTATGTTCAGCTTCATAGCATTTTGGGGCCAAGGGGTTATGACCAAGTTGTGCTTAAAGCAAATGCGGATGCCCATTTGAGTATTTCTTGTAATCTTGAAGGCGATACCTTTAAAAATGTGATTTTGAAAGCAAATGAGGAGCTTAGTATTCCATTCTTGGATTGCGGAAACCCGACAGCTTTAAAAGATTTGGTGTTAAAGAATGATAGTGGCGAAGCTCAGACTTTTCTTTTGGATACGCTCGAGCTACGTGGCGAAAGAGGCATCTTATCGCCCTTTGATGATGAAGGTACAGCCCTACGCGAAACCTTGAGCAAAGCCTTTGAATGGGGTCAAGATGAAGGTCGCCCGATATTTCTTGGGGAGTTTGGTGCTTATAGCAAAGCTGACCCTGAGTCACGCCTGCGCTGGACAAGCTTTATTCGGCATGAGAGCGAAAAATTAGGGTTTAGTTGGGCTTACTGGGAGTTTGGTGCAGGCTTTGGAATTTATGACCGTGATAATCATGTCTGGCGACAAGCCTTACTTTATGCTTTAATGAAAGACTAAATCAGGCTGTAAAAAGAAAACAGTTGAACCAAAAATAGGTTTACCTTGGTTATAAGTATAGGCTTGATAATGCCTTGATAACGCTTAGGTTTGTAACCTAGGCTCAGGCTTAAAAAAGCCTATAAAAGCAGGTATTTATTTGGTTCTTATGCGATAAGGATTAACACTTCATTCTTAAATCATGGGTCATGCCTGACTCCTTTTACCTGCTTTTATACCCTCCAGTAGAAGCTCGAGCCTCAAAGGCTCGAGCTTCTTCAATGACATCTGGATTAGCATGAATTATGCCTATTTGAGATGACGCTCCTCTTTTTCTATCTACATCCTTTTTGGTCAGTTTTAGATAACATTTTAGCTTGATAATGCTTTGATAACGCCTTCTTTTTTACGCTTTAATCAGAAAAGGAGAACTATCATGTTCAAGCGCAATCGCAAACAGAATCAGTTCAGTCAGGAAAAGGCAAGTCCGAAACGTAGTGACCTAAAGGATACACCGGTTAAGTTGGTATGGGTAGGTACGCATCCTAGAAAACCGCTAAAAATAGCTGTAAACCGCTAGAAGCAGGAAAGAAATAAGAAAAGCCTAATTGGCAGTTTTATTGGTCGCTGAAGTAAGAGGCGCAAGCTAATTTAAGCAAAAACCTGAGTCATTGAAAGGCTCGAGCTTTCATATTTCCAATGCTCTAACTAGGCTTTGCCTCTTTCCTATCTTTGGCTAAACGAAGGAGTTAATAAATGGGCTTATTCCTATTACTAAGTGGTATAGCGGTGAACGTATCTGGTGTTTTGCTCATCAAGTTTGCTCAACATAGCTCGGTTCAGATACTCAGTCTAGTTGGTTATCTTCTTTATTTTTCAGGGTTTGTGCTTATCAGCTCATCATTTAAGCATTTGGAAGTAGGGACGGCTTATGCGGTATGGTCAGGTTTAGGCAGTCTGCTGGTCGCTAGTTTTGGAGTTCTATTTTTTGGCGAGAGTGTCAGCTTAGGCAAGGTGGGCTTTTTTAGTTTTATTTTAGTAGGTGTTGTAGGTTTGAGTTTAAGCTAATAAGCTTAGTCAAAATTAACAGCTACTCATAATAAAGACAAATTTAGCCGCTCGAGTTAAAAGTCTAAAAATTACGCAAGTCAATCCCGTTGA
This sequence comes from Trueperaceae bacterium, assembly GCA_024642575.1. Taxonomy (GTDB): domain Bacteria; phylum Deinococcota; class Deinococci; order Deinococcales; family Trueperaceae; genus JAHEBB01. The sequence continues at coordinate 6,511 of JAHEBB010000184.1, forward strand.
GACACTATGAATTTCCTATAGGGTAAGGCTCTATCAAATTTACAACGCTCTAACTTAGTATAAACTGAGTCTATGAATGGTGCTGAAAGTCTTATAAAAACGCTGGTAAAAAATAGCGTAAACGTTTGCTTTGCTAACCCTGGAACTTCCGAAATGCACTTTGTCGCGGCACTGGATAGTGTGCCTGAAATGCGCGGAGTTTTGGGCCTTTTTGAAGGCGTTTGTACGGGTGCTGCCGATGCGTATTACCGTATGACGGGCAAACCTGCCTGCACACTTATGCACTGTGGACCAGGCATGGCAAATGGTATTGCAAACTTGCATAATGCCTGGCGCGCTAAGACAGGCATGGTCAATATTGTGGGTGATCACGCCAGTTTTCACTTGCAATACGATGCGCCCTTAACCACAGATATTGTCAGTTTAGCCAAGCCGTTTTCGGGCTGGATTCGGAGTAGCGATTCAGCGAAGACGATTAGTCAAGATGCTGCTGAGGCCATAACTGTTGCTAGAGGTATGCCCGGACAAATTGCTACCCTGATTTTACCGGCTGATACCGCCTGGACCGAAGCATCTAGCAATCTTGTCATAGCAAAAGAACCTGAGCTTCCAGGTTTTGATGAAGCAACTGCCCTCGAGATTGCCCAATTGCTAAAAAAAGGGGAGCCCACGTTACTACTCATGTCAGGTCAAGCCTTGTTACATGAAGGGCTCGAGCTTGCCAGTCGTATTGCTAAAAAGACAGGTGCAAAACTTATGAGTAACCGTCCTAGTCCGCGCTTACAGCGAGGTGCAGGACGACCCGTACTTGATTCCCTGGCTTATCCTGTGGCAGATGCAGTCGAACAACTAAAAGCCTTTAAAACCATTATTTTGATTGGCACGGAGCAGCCAGTAAGCTTCTTTGGCTACCCAAATTCGCCGAGCCGTTTGGCAACTGAAGATGCTCAGCTGATTCAACTTGCTTCAGCCCATGAAAATGTTTTGGCAGCGCTCGAGTTTCTGGCTGAAGAACTTGGAGCAGTTAGTTCAGGCGAACGCTATTCTCTAAACCTTCCAGATTTACCCACAGGAGAACTCAATCTAGACAAGGTTTTTCAAAGCGTTGCTGCACTTTTGCCTGAAAACGCGATTTTGGTTAATGAAGCAATTACCTCATTTCGGGGTGCAGCTTTAGCGACAGCCAGACCGCATGACGTTTTACAAGGAACGGGTGGCGCTATTGGTCATGGTTTGCCTGAATCTGTGGGTGCAGCCGTTGCTTGCCCTGATCGCAAAGTCGTTTGCTTGCAAGCCGATGGTTCGGCAATGTACACCATCCAGGCACTATGGACTATGGCAAGAGAACGTTTGGATGTGGTTACAGTGCTCTTTAACAACCGTGCCTATAGAATCTTACAAGGTGAGATGACCAAGGTAGGCGCTACCAAACGAGGGCAGACGGCTGACCAGTTATTAAATCTGGATAACCCTGTGCTGGATTTTGTTAGTTTGGCTAATGGGATGGGAGTCGAGGCTAGTCGAGCTTTAACGGCTGATGATTTCAATAAACAATTAGCAGGTGCCATCGCTAAAAAAGGCCCTCATCTGATTGAGATTATGGTCTAGCCCTTGCCAATGACTCTTTACAAGATTTTATAAGAAGAAGCATTTCATTAGCCTAAATTTAAAAGTCTCTCTACACTTTAGTGATATTCGAGGCGCAACCGCTCAAAATCCCTCAAGAGAGACAGTTACTACTGGATGTTATTTTTAGAGCGAGGTACTAGGGGCTTGCCTAATTGGTATTAAACTATAGCCATGCGAAAAGCAATTGCCCTTATAGCTCATGATAAAAAGAAACTCGATTTGGCTATTTTTGCCAAAGATCATAGTAAGGTTCTGACCAAGTTTCCTTTAATTGCTACCAGTACCACGGGTGGCGTTTTGCAAGACAAAGCAAAGCTCGAGGTAGAGCGCTTACTTTCAGGGCCACAAGGTGGGGATTTACAAGTGGGTGCCCGCATTGCCGAAGATAAGGTTTTGGCGGTTATTTTTTTCAGAGATCCTCTAACAGCGCAACCCCACGAGCCTGATGTAAGTGCCCTTATGCGTATTTGTGATGTGCATAGCGTGCCGTTAGCAACTAATCTTGGTACCGCAGAGGCAATTATTGCCTGGATTGAAGAACAGATAGAGGAGGGAACATTAAATGGCTGACCCCAAAGACCAACTTGCCGAATTTATTCGTCAGATGAAAGAGCAAAATGGCGACGAGATAAATAAGCTCGAGCTTCCCCCTGGCGCTTACGAGTATGTGCTCGAGCTTATCAAACAAGGTGACGCCGAAACCCTTATGTTTATGCTTAAGCTTGGCTATGTGATGGGTTTGCAAACGGGCTTTGCCGCGGCTCAGTCAGGGCAACAAAGCCCTCCAAGTGGTTCACCTTTTGGTCCCATTCAAGCATGAATTTAGGTGAACCAAAGCGCTGTGGCTGGGTCAATCAGGAACAGATTTACAAGGCTTATCATGATGAGGAATGGGGCGTGCCTCTCTATAATGAGCAAAAGCTTTTTGAGTTTTTGGTGCTCGAGTCTTTTCAGGCAGGACTTAGCTGGATTACCATCTTAAAAAAACGAGAAAACTTTAGGCAAGCTTTTGATAATTTCCACATTGAAACCGTTGCGCAATACGGAGAAGCTAAAGTTCAAGCGCTTTTGCAAGATGCAGGCATCATTCGTAATAAGTTAAAGGTGGCTGCTGCTGTTACAAATGCCCAAGCATATATGCGCATTCAAGAGCAACAGGGTTCCTTTTCTAAGTATAGCTGGGCATTTGTTGGAGGAAAGCCAAAAATAAATCATTGGAAATCCAATAAGGAAGTTCCAGCCACCACCAAAGAATCTGATGACTTTAGCAAAGACTTAAAACAGCGAGGCTTTAAGTTTGTGGGTTCAACGGTTGTCTATGCCCATATGCAAGCCACTGGTATGGTTATGGATCATACGCAAGATTGCTTTCGCTACAAAGACCTAAGCTAGCATGCTAAAAAACAAGAGGATAAGTCTGATTGCACTCTCAGACTTATCCTCTTGTTTCAATAATGTTGAAGTTGCCTATTCGAGTTTGCGCTTTCTAAAACATCTGCAGAATCAAGGGCTTTACCTGTGCCAATGACAACGCAGTCTTGCGGGTTTTCTGCCACCATGACTGGAATATGAGTGAGGTTTTGCAAGTAAACATTTAGGTTGCGAAGCAGAGCGCCACCGCCGGTTAGCACTATACCGCGCTCAACCACATCACTTATAAGCTCAGGTGGGCCTTTTTCAAGCACCTTACGCACACTATCAGCCATTTTGCTCAGAGAGCTGCTTAGTGCAGAAATAATATCCTCAGTACTTAACGTAACGGTTCTAGGCATTCCGTTTATCAGATCGCGACCACTGATTTCTCTAAAAGTGTTTTCTTCATTGGGGAGAAGCACAGCCGCGCCAATGGTACGTTTCACTTCTTCGG